>JANXWX010000061.1 GCA_025350915.1 Nitrosomonadales bacterium | reverse complement strand
AACAACTCACCCCGAAGGCTTTCGTATTCGAAAACGTTAAGGGCTTGCTCAGAGCATCCTTCGCGGATTATTTCGAATACATCATTCTGCGCCTTACCTACCCCGGCTTTTCGGCAAAACCGAATGCAGACTGGAAAGCACATTTGTTCGATCTGCGCAGTATTGGTCAGCTTTCTTATGCCGGTACAAAATATAATGTCACGTTCAAGCTAATCAATGCGGCAAATTATGGGGTGCCACAAACGCGGGAGCGTGTTGTTATCGTCGGTATCAGAGCTGATCTGGGCGTGGACTGGTCGTTCCCCGCCGAGACACATTCCGAAGATAGATTGCTTTGGGAGATGTACGTTTCCGGCGAATACTGGAAGCGTCACCATGTGCCGAAATCGGAACGCTCGGACATATCCGAACCCTTGCAAGAAAAAATAGCTCGACTGAAAGTTAAGTACGGCATGTTCGAACCGGAGCAAATGCCTTGGCGCACGGTCAGAGATGCGCTGCATGGCATCCCCGATCCGAAAACCCAACACGGCATAACCGATCACATCTTCCACGACGGCGCACGCACCTACCCCGGCCACACCGGCAGTGATATCGACTGGCCCGCAAAAACCATCAAAGCGGGAGGGCACGGTGTACCCGGCGGAGAAAACATGATCCGCTACCCGGATGGCAGCGTCCGCTACTTCACGGTGTGCGAAGCGAAACGTATCCAGACCTTCCCCGATAATTTCATCATCAAAGGCGCATGGGGCGAAGCGATGCGGCAGATTGGGAATGCGGTACCCGTGTTATTAGGGGAAACAATAGGGCGTGAGTTGGCGAGTAGATTGGGTGTGCGTAACGAGACCGATGATGAAAAGCAGCAACAGGCAAGAATCTAATATCCAGCATGACAGCCCAATAGCGAGGTTGACTGTTAATGCGGGACGAGTAGAGCCGCTTCTGAACTTGCTCAAAATATCGGCCTGTTGGGTTTATTGCAACTGTATAATCTATGGACATGAAAAACCTCCGACGACAACTTGACACCCAGCCCAAAGTGATAGATTTATATGCGGGAGCTGGCGGGCTAAGTCTAGGTGCGGCACGCGCCGGATTTACCGTCTCCGCTGCCGTAGAGCTGGATAAGTTCGCGATAGAAAGCCATACCCAAAACTTCCCCTATGTGTCCCATTTGGATAACGACATTGCCAAGCTAAGCGGCAGTGAGCTGTTAATGCACGCCGGTTTGAAAAAGGGCGAGCTGGACGGGTTGATCGGTGGGCCGCCGTGCCAAGGGTTCAGCACGATGGGAAAGCGCCAACTGGATGACTCCAGAAACGATTTGTTCGGACACTTCATGCGCTTGGTTAACGAAATGCGCCCTGCTTTCTTTCTTGCCGAGAACGTACCCGGAATACTGAACGAGAAATACGATGACATTAGAAAGGCCGCCTTCGCACACCTTCCAAAACGGTACGTCACGCTCGATCCGATAACGATTAAAGCAAATCATTACGGTGCGCCAACCACACGAACGCGTATTTTTTTCTTCGGTTACGACCCTTCAAAAATGTCAGACATGTCTGCATCTGATTTCGAACCGGACAAAAAAACCGAACTGACAGTTGTAAGGGAAGCATTGCATGGCCTTCCTAAGGACATTCTTTCGGATTGGAAAACTGACGTGCATAAAGGCTGGGGCCGCACCCACATCGAGAAGGTAAGCGCCTTCTTGAATAAAGTTTCTAATGCGGTGCCACTTGGTGTTGGAAACAATACTGCACTTGATATTTATATGGAGAAAAGAATCGTCTCTGGCTGCATCGGAACGATACATTCGCCGGAAGTCGAAAAACGTTACGCCAAATTAAGTTACGGCGAACAAGATGCCATTTCCAAGTCTATCAAGTTGAATCCGGTCGGTTTTTGCCCGACACTACGCGCAGGCACTGGGAGCGACAAGGGTAGTTTTCAAGCGGTACGGCCAATCCACTATTTGCGTCCAAGAGTTATAACACCGCGCGAGGCTGCAAGGCTTCAAGGATTTCCGGATTGGTTCTTGTTGCATAGGACGAAGTGGCACAGCTTCAGGCAGATTGGGAATAGCGTCAGCCCAATTGTAGCTGAGGCTATTCTGAGCACCGTATTCAAAAAAATTATTTTTTAATCTGGGGGCGAAAATATGACCGACAAGCAAACACAGCTAATTAGCGCAGAGCCTACAAAAGCCTTTTTCGTCGACATGCTGACAAGGGATATAGCCCTAGAACAAGCGGTTCTTGACCTTGTCGATAATTCTGTAGATGGTGCAAAAGCATTGAAAGGTGATGGTCACTTACCTTTTGATGGACGCAAAATCCAAATAAAGTTCTCAAAAGAAAAATTTGAAGTATTTGATAATTGCGGCGGTTTTGACAGCGAGGCAGCTAGAACATACGCGTTCCGATTTGGTAGTCCTGATGGAAGGAAAGATCGTACACCTCATTCAATTGGTCAGTTCGGTGTAGGGATGAAAAGAGCGCTTTTTAAGTTTGGTGATCGTTTTATTGTACGGTCTGCTACACCACATGACTCTTGGGCTGTAGATGTCAAAGTACCGGAATGGGAAGCGCAAGGTGGCTGGACTTTTCCTTGGGCGGTATATTTAGCCGATGACAAAATCTCAAACAAAAATCCGGGGACTGATATTGTCGTAACTGAGCTAAAACCGGAGGTGGCCTCACGTTTCTCGACAAAGCTGTTTGAGAACTCGATACTTGCGTTGATTAAGTCAAAACATCGGCAGTTTATTGCGGGTGGTTTATCAATCACCGTTAACGACCAACACATTGATGCAACTAGCCTTTACCTCTTAGTGGCCAATGATGCGAAGTTTCATCCAGGCGTCGATGAGTATGTAGAGAATGGAGTTAAAGTTCGAATTATTGTAGGTGTCGCCCTTAGTTCGCCCCGCGAAGCCGGCTGGTATGTCATATGCAATGGAAGAGTGATTCTAGAGGCTGACCGCAGAAATACTACTGGCTGGGGGCTGGTTGAGGAGGAAAGCAACGCGATTATCATGCCGAGTTACCACAATCAGTTTTCGCGTTTTCGCGGCATTGTTTCGTTTGACTCTGACGATTCAGCACTCGTGCCGTGGAATACTACAAAGACTGATGTCGATCAGGACAGCTCAATATGGCAAAAAACTTTCGTGCGTATGATGGAAATGATGCGCCCAGTTATAAGCTTCCTAAATGAACTAGATCGAGATATTGATGAACACACAAAAGATAGTAGCCCGCTGCTTAACTACGTCAGTAGCTCTACTTCCGTTAAACCAGAGAGCTTGACCAAAGCCAGTTTTATTGCCCCTACGCGCAGTTCTATAATCCCGGAAATTAGAACAGTGAAAATTCAGTACTCTCAACCGCTCAATCAAGTTGACTTCCTAATGAAAGAACTTAACTTAAGCACCGCCAAGAGTGTGGGAGAGAAATCATTTGAATTTACATACAAGGAAATGGGGGGAGAATGAGCACCAGCTTCAGACGTATCGACTACTCGTTACGCCCCGCCAAGCATGCTGAACGCAGAATGCTCTGTGACCTGTATCGCAGATTAACGCCATTCAGTCGCATCGAAAACTATGTGTATGTTGGATTTGGCTCAATTTGGTTTTCGGATTTTTCTTTATTTCACCGGTCACTTGGTATCAAAAAAAT
>JANXWX010000159.1 GCA_025350915.1 Nitrosomonadales bacterium | reverse complement strand
GCCACCTTGGCCTTGAATCCCGGTGCGTGATTCCTTCTCGTCCTTCTCATGCGCTTGCTCCTTTGTTGGCCGTATTCTGCACGGCTTGGGTTGAGCAAGGCTACCACTTATCGCACTGTCCGAATTACCGAGGCCATCTCTCTACTCAAGAAAAACATTTGTTGTATTTTCTAACGCCTACTAGAATGGCCGTATTTAACTGCTCGTCACGCGGATATAAGCGCTCGGTAATTACATATTTTCCTATCATGAAAATTCTTGTAGTAAGACTGTCTTCGTTGGGAGACATTCTTCATTTGTTTCCTGCCATCAGTGATTTGCGCCGCCATTTTCCAGACGCGGAGATTCACTGGCTGGTGGAGCCTGCCTTTACTGAAGCGGTGGGTTGGCATTCGGCGGTTGACAAGGTGCTGACAGTACCACTCCGTGCGCATAAAAAAATTTGGTGGAAGATACCAGCGCTGCTAAGCAAGCTTAGGAAACAACTGCATGCCGAGAAGTACGACTTCGTGCTGGATGCGCAGGGGTTGCTCAAAAGCGCGTTACTGGCGCGACTTGCGGGGGCCGCTGTATTCGGTTTTGCTGTCGGTAGCGCCAGGGAGTCACTGGCGGCGCGGTTTTATCAAAAAACCGCAAAAGTCGCGGATGGCCTGCATGTCATCGAAAAAAACCGGCAGCTGGTGGCGGCAATCTTTGCTGCTGATATAAGCCAAGCTGCTGACTATGGCTTGGATGAATTTCGCCAGAAGTGGACGCTGGCCGGTCTGACAGGCCAGCTCAAAGATATCACCGATCAGCCTTACGTAGTACTACTGCATGGCACAACCTGGAATAGTAAATACTGGCCTGAGGCATCTTGGGTGGAGCTGATTCATTTGCTGGCGAAGCAGGGCTGGCGCTGTTTATTGCCATGGGGCAACGAGGATGAACGACAGCGCGCCGAACGTTTACGGGTGGCTGGTGGTGAACATGCGCAGGTGTTACCAAAATTGTCTTTGAACGAGTTGATGGGTGTGTTGCTGCATGCCCGCGCATTTGTTAGCGTGGAAACCGGAATCGGGCATTTGGCGGCGGCGCTTGATGTTCCTGGAGTCATGTTGCACGGTCCGACCGACCCTGCGTACAGCGGCATTCTGGGAAAATCGTGTCGTCATCTAGTCAGTGGTATAGAGTGTTCGCCCTGTTTCAAACGTGATTGCCCGAAGCTTGAAACGAACTTGGACATTCCGCCTTGTCAACGGGCGATTACCGCACAAAAAGTTTATCGATGCTGTTTGGCCTTGATATCCTAAAGCATTGGTGTGTCTGCCAAACAAACTGATAAAATGCTCAAGTTTAAACGATAACCGCTTGTTGGATGGTTGTGCAGAAATATAACTGGTGCACTGGTTCTATCTTCGCTAGGCAGGCAAGAAATCCAGCATCATTTGGCCTTCGCAATAAACGCAAATAAAATACCGATTAGGCATCGAAAGTTGGTTTGGAAATAAATTAATTGGAGCACGAATGAAAGCAATTATTTTGGCCGGAGGATTGGGAACGCGCATAAGCGAGGAAACATCAACTCGGCCCAAACCGATGGTTGAGATCGGCGGAAAGCCGATTTTGTGGCACATCATGAAAACCTATTCGGCGCACGGCATCCATGATTTCGTCATTTGCTGCGGCTACAAGGGTTACATGGTCAAAGAATATTTCGCCAACTATTTTTTGCATATGTCGGATATTACTTTTGACATGCAGAACAATAAAATGGAAGTGCACCAGCGTTATGCCGAGCCATGGAAAGTAACCTTGGTGGACACCGGCGAGGAGACTATGACGGGAGGCCGCCTGAAGCGGGTGGCAGACTATGTCAAGAATGAAGAGCATTTCTGTTTAACATACGGCGACGGTGTCAGCGATGTGAATATCACTGAACTGATTGCTTTTCACAAAGCGCAAAAGGTTAAAGCTACATTGACAGCGACTATTCCGCCGGGACGCTTCGGTGCCTTGGATATGAACGGTAGCAAGGTTAACAGCTTTCGGGAGAAGCCGAAGGGCGACGGTGCGATGATCAACGGTGGATTCTTTGTGTTGTCGCCGCAAGTTATCGATTACCTCATTGATGACAAGACGATCTGGGAGCGTGAGCCGCTGGAGAGATTGGCGGAAGAAGGAGACTTAGCGGCGTTTCATCACAACGGATTCTGGCAGCCGATGGATACGCTACGCGACAAGATGTATCTCGAAGAGTTGTGGCAATCGGGTCAGGCGCCATGGAAAGTATGGTCGTGAAAGCAGCGTTCTGGAAAGGCAAGCGTGTCCTGTTAATTGGACATACCGGTTTTAAAGGAAGCTGGCTATCACTCTGGCTGCAATC
>JANXWX010000156.1 GCA_025350915.1 Nitrosomonadales bacterium | reverse complement strand
CATGCTGCTATTCGGACTTGGCGCCAGCACGCCCATCGTTATACTGGGCATGCTCTCGCGCGAAGGCATGCAACGTGTACGCGGCAAAATGGCCAGCATCGGCAGCAACGGGAAGAAGATCCTGGGCATCATTATGCTCGTGCTCGGTCTGCTTATTCTTAGCGGACTAGACAAACAACTGGAAACCGCCTTCCTGAATATCGCCCCTGATTGGCTAGTCAAGCTAACAACGACAATCTAAACACCAGACTTAGCTGTTGAGCCTCATCAGCCTATATGAGCAAGACGAAGTCATTCCATGCAATGTAGAATGGCTTCAATTTCTCACCTCCCCTCAATAAGAAAAAATGAATCGCAATGTACTCATTCTGGCTTTCTGCCAGGCTATGTTATTCAGCGGTACCGGTTTAATTATTTCTTCCTCAGCGTTGATCGGTAAGGACCTGGCCCCAACTCCAGCCTGGGCCACAGTGCCGCTTGCCGTTCAATACATGACCACCATGCTAGTGATTTATTTCGTTTCCTACTTGATGAAAGTGAAAGGACGTCGTTTTGTATTTGTTCGCGGAGCACTCATAGGCTCAGTTGGGCTTGTTGTTGCTGCCCTGGGAATATGGCTCGGTAATTTTATCCTGTTCGCATTAGCCAGCTTGCTAATAGGCATACATAACGCGATCGGGCAGTTTTACCGTTTTGCGGCTGCAGAATCCGTAACCAGTGATTATAAAGCCAGGGCAATTTCACTCACTTTGGCGGGGGGCGTATTAGCCGCATTTATAGGCCCTAACCTGGCTTTGCTGACGAAGGATATGCTGGAGAAATTATTTTTAGCCAGCTACCTGTCATTGTTGTTCATGACTTTTGCTGTCGCCTGGGCCACTTCACGGTTAACCTTGCCAGACATTCCCAAAGAACGAGACGAAGCACGACCATTATTTGTTATCGCATCACAGCCAAAATATTTACTCGCTCTGTTTGCCGCGATGATCGGTTATGGCGCCATGAATTTTCTGATGACCGCAACACCGCTGGCAATGCAATGTCATAGCCATACATTCAATAACACTACCGTCGTTATCCAGTGGCACTTGTTCGCCATGTTCGCTCCTTCATTTTTTACAGGTGAGTTAATCAAGAAATTTGGCGTCATGCAGGTCATGATAATGGGCAGTATATTGCTTATGGCTTGCGCGCTGATCAACCTCAATGGCACATCACTCCTGCATTTTGAGGTCGCACTTATATTACTGGGTGTTGGCTGGAATTTTCTTTACATCGGTGCCACCACTCTGCTGACAGAAACCTACACACCCAATGAAAGATCACATGCACAAGGGATGAACGACACCTTCGTATTTGCAACCCTCACCATCACATCATTTGCATCAGGCTACTCAGTAGATCATTTTGGCTGGCAGACTATCAATCTCTATTCCATACCGCCCGTATTGGCCGTAAGTTTGGGATTGTTGTGGCTGATCGTCAGAAGAACAAAACCACAATCCACTGCACAGATTTGAATTTCGTTAGTAGGAAATCAGAGGCTATTGCGTTCCTCTGTGCTTCTTGATGATGTCATAGGCTATCTGTACTTCCTGCGCCTGAGCGGTAGCCATCTTGATCATGTCTTCAGGCATGCCCTGCCCCATCAATTTATCAGGGTGATATTGGCTCATTAATTTACGATAGGCGCGTTTAATTTCCTGATCGCTACTTTCTTTGCTTATACCCAATGCTTTGTAGGCATCCTCCAGCGCACTTGGAGATGAAGATTGTCCGCCAGCAAAATGCGTCTGGTTCATCACCATCGCCATTAACTGCTGGAACATTTCCTGGCTGTAACCCAGTCGTAACGCGATGCTTTTTAATAATGCTTCTTCAGATGGATCCAGCTTGCCATCGGCAAATGCCATCACAATCAAATACACCAGCAACATTTGCCGAAGGCTCGCGGTATGTCCGCATACTTTCATGAATTCATTCAGGGCCGTCTGAATATCAAAATCCGCCGTCGATCCTTTCTTGAACAAGGCAATGGCCTGCTGTCTATGCGCGTCACCCATGCCCAACTTTTGAAACATTTTTTCTACATGCTCAACTTCTTCTTCGGACACGCGACCGTCTGCCTTGGCAATCTTGCCCATCAATATGAAAACAGTGCTCAGAAATACAGATTCGCGATGGGCACGACTTAGCGGATTAACGCCGCCAATACCGTAAGAAATTGAGCGATCGATCATGCTGCCAATAAAAAAGGCAGCAATCGCGCCAAAGAAACCAAAGTAATAAAAGCCCAATAGGGTGGCTATAATTTTAAACAAAATGACTCCTAAAGATAATGCGAATGAATGGTTTGACTTGCTACTGAAATCTTAGCGCATCAATAGGGCGCAGCATTGATGCCTTGCGTGCCGGATACCAGCCGAAGAAAATCCCCACTGCGGCAGCCACAGCAAAAGCGGTGACAATCGAATTCACGGTAACCTCAACAGCCATGCCTGCAGCGGCCTGTACACCGTATGCACCACCTACACCCAGTAACACGCCAATCAGACAGCCAATAACTGAAATAATAATGGCTTCCAGTAAAAACTGCAGCAAAATATCCTTGCCGCGCGCACCAATGGCCATGCGTATGCCGATTTCACGCGTCCGTTCGGTTACCGATACCAGCATGATATTCATAATACCGATGCCGCCTACCAGTAATGAGATTGAGGCTATCGCACCCAGCATCAGTGACATGACTTTGGCCGTTTCGGCTGCTGTGTTGGCCATTGCGGTGAGATTACGGATTGAGAAATCACTATCGGCACCATCGCGAATGCGATGTCGCTGGCGCAATAATTCGTTGATGGATTTTTCTACCCGTGGCATGGCATCGGCAGAGTCGGCCTGCGCCATAATAAAACGCACCGTACCGGCGAATTGCGTGCCAAAAAGCTTATTCTGCGCCGTGGTAACGGGTACCAGCACCGTATCATCCTGATCACGCCCATCGAGGCTTTGACCCTTACCCGCCAGCACACCCAGTACCAGATAGGGACTATTTTTGATGCGTATGGTTTTATCTATCGGGCTTTCGTCACCAAACAGGTTTTGTGCAACAGTTTGGCCGAGCAAGGCTACCCGTGTGGCCGAGCGGATATCAGAATCGGTGAATACCGACCCCGCAGATAACGGCCAGTCACGCACCTGCAAATAACTGGGTGTGGTGCCAATAATCTGAGTACTCCAGTTGTTCGGTCCGTATACCAGTTGCGCAACGCCCGGCGAGGAAGGTGCAACTGCCGCTACCGAGGGTAACTCTTCCAGGCTCTGTGCATCGGTCACTGTCAACGTGGGCGTAGCACCGCCCCCCATGCGTACGCCACCAGATGTTGTGGAACCGGACAAAATAATAAACAGGTTGCTGCCCATCGATGCGATTGATGCCTGCACCTGCTGTTGCGCGCCCTGACCCACTGCCAGCATCAGAATAACAGCACCCACGCCGATGACCATACCCAGCATGGTAAGGATCGTGCGCAGTCGATTCGCCCACATCGCCATCCAGGCTTCGCTCAACATCGCAGTGATCATGAGGTTGACTCCAGATGTTCGGCATCTGCATGTGCAATCGGGCCATCATAAACAATACGTCCATCAGCCAGACGTATGAGGCGATTCGCGTACGCCGCAATATCCGGCTCATGCGTAATCAACACAATGGTGATGCCTTCACGCTGATTCAGCTCGGTGAATAACGCCATGATTTCCTTACTGGTCTTGGTATCCAGATTACCCGTGGGCTCGTCCGCCAACAGCAGCTTGGGCTGATTGACCAAGGCGCGCGCAATGGCAACGCGTTGTTGTTGACCACCGGAAATCTGGTTGGGACGAGATTGACCATATTTACCCAGGCCCACTTTTTCCAGCATTTGATTTGCCTGCTCAAGACGTTCGGTGCGTGAAATACCACGATAGATCAAGGGCAGCGCCACGTTATCTGCCAGATTCGCGCGTGGTAACAAATTGAATCCCTGAAACACAAAACCAATCACCCGATTTCTCAGCAGGGCCAACTCATCGCGATCCATATGATTGATATCACGTCCATTCAGCAAATAATTACCTTCGGTTGCAATATCAAGGCAACCAAGGATATTCATCAAGGTGGACTTACCTGAACCGGATGCACCCATAATGGCTACAAACTCGCCCGGCATCACGTTAAATTCAACACTTCTAAGTACAGGAACCGTACCCGCTTCCGTGACATATTCCTTGAAAAGTTTTTCAATACGTATGACCGGATCTGCCATCAGAACAACCTCATTCCTTTAGAGCCGGAATCTTTAGCGACAGGCTGGCGATCTTCAATAACAACTGCCGCCCCTTCTTTAAGCTCATCACCCACAATCTCGGTAAAGCGGCTATTCGTAATGCCCACACTGACACGAACGGGTTTGATCTTGTCTTTCTCAAGAATATAAACGGTGCCCATCACTGCGGCATCAGCCTTGTCTTTACCGCGCTCGGATTTGGATTTGTCCGCATCGCCACGCTGTTTATCTGTGCGACTTGCGGCATCTGAAGGACGGAATCGCAATGAGGCATTTGGCAGCAACAGCACGTCCTGCCGTTGTGCAATGGTGATATTCACGTAAGCGGTCATGCCTGGCAATAGCTTGAGATCGGGATTGTCCACACCCACAACCACATCGTAGGTGACAACATTCTGCTGGGTAGTCGGATTCAGGCGAATTTGTTTAACTATCCCGTGAAAGGATTTGTTCGGGAATGCATCTACACGAAATGTGGCAGGCTGAGCAACACGGATCGCACCAACATCGGCTTCGGCATAGCTGGTATCAATCTGCATTTTCGCCAGATCTTGCGCTATCGTAAACAAGGTCGGCGTCTGCAGACTCGCAGCTACTGTTTGGCCTGTATCAACGACACGTGACACAACAACGCCGGATACGGGCGAACGTATCACCGTGTTTGCCAAATTGGTGCGATCACGCGCAACCTGGGCCGAAGTCAGCGCACGTTGCGCCCGAGCTGACTTGAGCGCCTGTATAGATTGCTCCAGCTCCTGTCGTGTCACGTACTCCTGAGCAAACAATCCCCGCGTTCTGGCTTCGTTGGCGATGGCAAGCTCCAATTGAGCCTCCATGTTGGCAACATTCGCAAGGCTTTGTTCAAGTTGGGCCTGCATCAACGCGGGATCTAATTCGAGCAGTACCTGACCTGCTTTAACGTGATCATTAAAATCTACGTAAAGTTTTTTAACTATCCCCGATACCTGACTCCCCACATTGACCAGCTTGACCGGATTCAACGTGCCATTTGCCGACACAGCCTGGGTAATGGAGCCACGTTCAACGTTGGCGGTCGCATAACGGCTTTCGGTCGATTTTTTCCCCGTTAGCGACCACCCTATTCCACCAATAAAAATCAGAACTGCTAGCAGAACTAACAGATATTTTTTTTGTAACACTTTTTCTAAAGGTAATTTCATTTTTGAAATTTAAATATACGTAAATAAATAATAAAGGGTCAATTCTTGCTGTTGATTTGTGTCAGATCAAGCTCTCCAATTGCCTGTGCAAGCGCAAAGCGACTGAACAAAAAATTGTAGAATGCGGAAACGCGTTGCTGTCGTGCGTTCGCGAGAGAACTTTGCGCCGTCAGGGTATCCAGTATATTACCAACCCCGGCTTTATATCGCCCCGATATCATTTTTTCAGATTGTGTCGCCGTGGTAACCAGATCATCCGCTGAGCGCAAGGCCTGACTGTTGGTTAACATACTTTGATATGCTTTCCAGACATCCAGCGCAATTTGGCTGCTCAGCCTGTCACGGTCAGCTATTCTGCTTTCAACTTGAGCCTGTGATGCACGTACTTGATAGGTTGTCCTGTAACCGGAAAATAGCGGGATGCTCAGCGTCACACCTAAACTGCTGCTTTGAATATCTGGATTAGATATACCAGCAATCGCGCCTAACGTGATCGATGGTCTGCCACTGGCTTTGGATAAGTCCACCTGTGCTTCGGCAGCTTTTAATTGCGCATCAGCTGCGGCAAGATCAGGACGCTTGAGTCTGGCATCCGCAATCAACCTGCCAATTTCCTTCTCGGCAACCGGATCGGGGGTTTGTTCAGATACTGCCTGCAGGGTGAATGTCTGCGTCGCATCAAAACCCATTATATTGGCCAGGTTACCCTGCGCACTTTTGACATCACCTTCACTTCTGATTCTGCTCAGTGTCGCCTGAGATAACGTCGTCTGTGCTTGTAAACGATCAACAGGGGTAGCAACACCAGCCTGATAGCGTGCCAGCGCAGCGGATAAACTCTCCTTCGCTGTCACCTCATCCACCTTGAATGATTCAACACTGGCACGTGCCGATAGCAGCGTGTAATAGGCCTGCACCGCCAGCAAATAATTGCTTTGCAGTGTTGCATCACGTGCGAAATTAACAGCCAACAGTAATTGTTTGGCGCTTTCCAATGAGGCAGATCGTCCGCCAAAATCATAAAGAAGATAACTGGCCGATAAGTTTGCCGTTTGGCTAAGGGAAGTGATAACGGGTTGCCCGCTTGGCTGAGTCTGGTTATTTGATACCGCCGCTGTCGCTGTCAATGTAGGCAAATAAGCTGCGGTACTAACGCCAACCAGTGCGGCCTGATACCTGGCACTCGCCCATAACGACCGTGTTTGCGGATTATTGCACAGGGCCAGATCAACTACATCAGCCAATGCAAGGGGGAAATTGATTTTGTTTGTATCACATCGCTCGACGTCAATAATTTTATCCAAAGGACCACTTTCAACCAGATCATTAGTACCATATGGATCAAATGCCAGCGCATTGAGTGGCAACATCATCGTGATATAAACAAGAAATACGACTTTTAAATTCAGCACAGATAATCCCAAAAAATACACAACCCACTTTGAAATGGCGCAATACGAATTAAAGCATAAAAACAACGGTTTCCTTCATTAAAAAGGAATATTGTTTAAATCACAACGGGTTATTTTGTTAATAAAACTCATCCAGCCACATACAAATAATTCAAAACAGTTTAAGCAATTACATCGAATGCGGCTTCTATATACAAAGAATCAACGCTGATGTTGAGGCTATTTCATAATATTCAAGTTCACACTCAAGCAGTGGGTTGACTGGAGCTAAGATTGTAATAGAAAGATAATGTATTACATTGAGACAAATATAGTATGTCTTATTTGTAATGAAAATATTAATACAATTTATCAATTGTTATCCTCATTACAGGCAGAAATCAGGTTAAATTCTGAATATTCGTTTCAACATTGTTACAAAACAAACATAGTAATATAACCTGCAGGGCATATACTCATTCACATACAGGGGGGACAATAAAAATATTTACTTTTGCAAAGTAGAGGAGAAACAACATGCCTGACAATGCGAAACTGCGTATTGCACCATTAGCCGGTGCTGTAAATATAAAACTACAACTTCTGCATGTAGTTCGACGTTACGGCCCCGTCGGCGGCATGGAACGTTATGTTTGGGGATTGACATTACAGCTGCAAAAACTGGGGCACAACGTGGTAGTGCTTTGTGAGCACTGTTACTGCAACATACCTGACGGTATCACCGTCATTGAACTTGGTGAAATAATACAGCGTCCCCACTGGATGGCTGCGCTTCGTTTCGATCGTCGCGTTGTACGCTGGTTAAAGAAAAATTCGCACGCCAACAGATTGGTTCATAGTCATGAACGTCTCAGCGTTCATGATATCACTACCTTTCACTCGCCACCCTTTGCCACTATTTTCGAAAAACCCTGGTGGAGGATTATCTCGGTGAGGGTCGCAATGAAATTATATCTGGATAAAAGAGAATTGCGCATTGCCAGGCGCATTGTTCCAAATTCCGAAATAATCAAGCAACAATTAACCCATTATTATCCTGAATTTATTGCAAAATTAACCGAACCAATCACACCCGGCGTCATTAACAATACAGTTCGATTACCTCATCAAATTGATACTGATGGCGGTGTCATTGGATTTGTGGGTAAAGAGTGGAAACGCAAAGGTTTGCTTAAGGCCGTTGAAATTGTCAAAGCGTTGCGTCTTGTCCGACAAAATTTACAATTTATCGTTATTGGACCTGACGCAAAAGCTGTTAAACATTTATTCAAAGATTGGCAGGACGGCTATATTCTGAAGGGATGGGAAGACGAAGTTAACTTCACTGAATTCGATGTACTGTTACACCCAGCCAAGGATGAACCCTATGGCATGATTATCAGTGAAGCCATGGCAGCGAAAGTACCCGTGGTTATTTCAGATAGATGCGGTTCTGCCATGCACGTAACAACCGGGGCAGGCAGTGTTATCCCTCTAAATGCAGCGCTAGAAGATTGGGTGAGTGCACTTGAGTTCCAGTTGACGCGTACCAACCCGGTGCCCCCATTTGAACGAAGCTGGCGCAGGGTTGCCCAGGAATATGAAAATAAATGCATGACACAAACAGTTGATGCGGTAGCAAAAGAGCTGGGAGTTAATCATCAAAGCATTCGAAATTGGAAATTGGATTAAAGCTGCGGCGGCAGGCAAGCTTACTGGTGCAGGCAGCAAGGTTATTACAGCGGGGCAGATGGAACTTTCCCGGTTACGCGCCGAGAACGCCCGGCTGAAGCGGGAGTGTGAAATATTAAAAAAAGCGGCGGCGTACTTCGCGAGAGAAATACAGTGAAGTACGCCTGGATTGAC
>JANXWX010000068.1 GCA_025350915.1 Nitrosomonadales bacterium | reverse complement strand
GATTGCGGTGCCGCGTATGCCCATTGTCGCAGTTGGCACAATGATTTTCTTTTCACCTTTATCGAATACCGAGAGAATTTTTCCGGTGAGCAGATTGAGTGTTTTTATCGCACCCTCGACACCTGATAATTCAAGATGGCTGTTACTGCGCAGCATAAAAGCATCGCGCTCCACCACAAAGATGGCGAGGCTGTTTGAACCTGTTGTTACTTTGTCACCCGGCTTGACCAGCATGCCTTGAGTCACGGGTTTGTCATTTAATAATACTGCGCCCTGTAGTTTGTGAAAGCCCTGGGTGTAATGACGATCGCCCATCGCCAATGCTTGGCGAATAAGAAAAGGGGTCACTGCGGCAAAGGCACCACCAACTGTGAGTTTTGTGAGTAATTTTCGGCGAGAATGATTCATGACTTCCCCTTTTGTTTGTCGTTGTTCAATCGGTTTGTAGTTAAGAATACACTGAACAAGCCCTTCGACAGGCTCAGGACGAACGGACTAAATCAAAGCTTCTCTAGCCTGGTTGACCATCTGCACGAACTCGCCAGTACGCCGGCAGATAACGCCACACCCAGGGTATAAAACAAGCCAGCCAAACCAGTGCAGCCGCAAGATACAGCGTGCTGCTGTATCGGTGCGGCAGTATGTCCGCAAATATACGCAGAATTGTTGCGATCTGCATTCCGACAAACATCAGCTTAAGCGCTGCATCAACAAAGAACGGCAAGCCGGAATGCCCCAGGGTAACGCGCGTGCCCATGCCGATTACCAGCGAACCGAAACAGCCTATCGTTAGCGCATGCAGCGGTGCCAGGCCCAGGATAAAAATCGTGTTGAGGCTAATGAATTGTACTGCACTTTGTATCGTGAACAACAACATCGCGATCCCCAGCCAGGCATAACCCACATGCAAGATGGCCAGCAAAGGATTTTTGAAGCTGTTTACAAAGCCCCAGCAGTAGGATAAATAAAAGGCCGCTATCATCATGGGTGCATCACTTAACCACAGCCAGGCGCTTGCATCGTTCAGCAATAACATCATATGCACTATGCTGCCCGCAAGCAGCGTCCACCAGGGCCAGTTGGGTCTGGTAATCTTCAATTTCGGTAGCGCACTCATCGTAAAAAATGGAATCATGCGATGCCCGACACTGATAAACATCGGCACCAGAAATAACCAGATACCTGACAGCATGGCCAGTTGCAATAACTGTGCATTGCCGTTTAATAACCAGACAAAAAATTCAGCCAAACCGCTCCAACCCAACACCAGCGCCGCCAAAATAACAATGGGATTAATCTTGTCTGATGGCGGCGTATCAAGCACCACTCTTAGCAGCGCATATAACCCTACCGCCCAGCCTGCCAGGTTGCTGGCTACGGCAAGGATCAATACGCTTGTATGCGTCACCAGGCCGATATAAAAAAGTACATTACCCGACAGCAACAATACAAAAGCAGCCACATATCTGGACACCGCTATTTCTTTACCGCCCATCCAGCGCGGAAAAGTCGTCATGATAAAACCGAAAACAAAGGAAGGAAATACGCTGAACACCATCAGATACATATGCACGGCACTGGGTATGATGCTCCAAGTGATCGGCTCTCCCACTATGCCATAGCGTGTCGCCATATCAACAAGCCACCAAAGCATCACGGCGACGATTTGCAGCGCCCCGCTAAAAAACATGACGCGGTGCGGTGCGGCGGTAAAGTTTTTCCAGATTTGTTCAATATTCTTCATGACTTATTTCCACCTTTATCGAAAATCTATCCTAACATGCGCTGATAATATATCATGGCATGATGTATTATCAACTTTCCAATTACTGTAACAATTATTGAATGATGCTGGCTTCAGGAGGCCCACATGGTAACCATTATTGAATTCATGAGTGCCGGCCACCAGGCATGCGACAACCAATTCGCCCTTGCCGAGCAAGCCGCTTATGCCAGCGGCTGGCGTCAAGCTGAAGCTGAATTCAATGCTTTTCGCGAGGATATATCCTGTCATTTTCACCGTGAAGAAGACTTGCTGTTCCCAGCCTTGCTTACAGCAGGAGGCCCCAATGGCCCCGTGAATGTGATGAAAATGGAGCACGCGCAAATGAGCAGCCTGCTCGACAAAATGGCGACGCTGGTTGCCAATAAAGACGCTAAAGGCTACAGCGGCCTTTCAGAAACGCTGCTCATCCTGATGCAACAGCATAACCTGAAAGAAGAACAGATTCTTTACCCTATCGCAGAGAGTTTGCTGGCAAGCGATTGGGATGCTTTGCACAGCCGCATGTTAGCCATGTAATAAAATTTCCCAGTTAACCAAGAAACGAGCAAGTCGATGAATACCACCACTGAAATCGATGTACGCGGCCTGGCGCCACCCGAGCCCTTCGAAGTTATTTTGCCAGCGCTGTTTACGCTAAAGCCCGGTGCAACCTTGCAGGTACTTATTCATCGCGAACCACACCCTCTTTATGAGTTTCTGCGCAAATCCGGCTATAACTGGAGAACTTACAAACTTTCGTACAATAACTTCAGGATTAAAATCGTTCGCGCAACATGAAACTCATCTCCCTCAGCACGGAACAAGCCCCGGCCATTTCCGTTCCATTACGTTTCTTTGCTGTTGCACCTGTTTTCCTGCTTTTAACAGCAGCAACTCTGGCGATATCGCCCGGCAATCCATTTGCCCATATACATACACCCGCGCTCATTGCCGCGACACATTTGGTCACACTGGGGTTCATCACCATGATCATGCTGGGTGCGCTGCAACAAATATTACCAGTCATGATCGGCAGCTCACTCCCCGCGCCACGCCTGCTGCCATGGCTCATCCAAATCCCGCTGATTGCGGGCACCCTGTTGTTAGCGAGTGGCTTTATGCTGGGCAAACCGGTGCTATTGAATACAGCATGGCCTGTTCTGGGCCTGGCTTTTAGTGTATTCATCAGCGCGGCACTTTTCAGCCTCATTCGCTCAACCGCAAAAAATTCCAGCAAGACCGCAATTATCCTTTCCATCTGCGCTTTAACCGGCACAGTCACGCTGGGCCTGTTGTTGACCCATGGCTATAGCACCGGCCTCTCTCTGAACTACACCAGTCTTGCAACGGCGCATACCAGCCTGGCGTTGGGCGGCTGGGTGATGTTACTGATAGCTGGCGTATCCTATCAGGTAGTACCCATGTTTCAACTGACACCACCCTACGCAAAATGGCTGACGCTTAGTTTTGCACCCGTCATTTTTGTTACCCTGCTTATCAAATTGACATTACTAATGAGCGATATGCCACCGCGCTGGGCAGAGCTTGTAACAGAGAATTTGTTCTGGCTGTTTGCAATATTATTCTCGATTACCACGCTCATCCTTCAACACCAGCGCAAGCGCCGCATACCGGACGCAACCCTGACATTTTTTCGCATCGGCATGATCTCGTTACTTGGCGTCGCACTACTATCCTTGGCGAGCCAGACCGACAGCCATGTCGAAACTGTAAAAATAATGGTAGCCCTGCTTTTTATACTGGGGTTTGCCATGTCGTTGATACTCGGCATGCTCTACAAAATTGTTCCTTTCCTGATCTGGTTCCACCTGTTCCGCGGTGGTTCTTTTCACACCGTCCCAAATATGAAAGAGATCATTCCCGAGCCATGGATATGGCGACACCTTAGGCTACATGTGTGTACCTTACTAGTTGCGCTGCTCGCCCCCTACTGGATGGTGGCTGCGTGGCTGCTCATGCTGAGCCTGTTGCTGCAAGGCATATTTCTCGGTTACACATTGTATAGTGCAATATCAATTTACAGAAATACGCTGTACCGACTCGAACAAACTTGATATGGCACTTTCCGACTACGTTCATACTTTCGGGCAACACCTGCTGCTAAAGCATGGCGAGCGTATTCACAAAATAGCTCTGGATGCCGGTTTCACCTGTCCGAATCGTGACGGCACCAAAGGCATAGGCGGCTGCACCTTTTGCAACAACGTCTCCTTCAGCCCTAACGGTCGCACGCCTCCTACAACTGCCGAGCAAATCATCAAGGGGAAACGCGCAATTTTCCGGCGCACCCGCGCACGCAAATTTCTCGCTTACTTTCAGGCTTACACCAACACTTATGCCGATGTACAGGCGCTGGCAACCATGTACGACGAAGCACTGAGTGAACCGGATATGGTTGGGTTATCCATCGGTACACGTCCAGACTGCGTATCGGATGCCGTGCTTGATCTGTTGCAGCACTATCGGCAGCGGGGACTGATTGTGTGGCTGGAGCTGGGTTTGCAATCGGCTTTTGACGACACCTTGCGCCGTGTGAATCGCGGCCACGGCCTGGCGGAATACCGCGACACTTTACTGGCGGCACGTGCGCGCGGCATTCAAGTGTGCGCGCATCTCATCGTGGGCTTGCCGGGAGAGACCGAAGCGCACTGTCACACCACGTTAGACACCGTGCTGAAGCTGGGGGTGGATGGCCTCAAGCTGCATCCCTTGCATGTGGTTAAGGGCACTATGCTGGCCAACGAATGGCGGCGCGGCGAATACCAGCCGCTGGCAGTCGAAGAATACATCCGCATTGCCGCCAACCTGATCGAACGCACGCCACAGGACATCGTCTACCACCGCGTTACCGGCACTGCGGCAGAAGATATTTTATTGGCACCTGCCTGGTGCGCGTCGAAGTGGAACATACTTAACGGGATTGAATTTGAGCTGTCCCGGCGCGGCACGCGCCAGGGTTCACGTGCCGGTGAAATATTTGATTCATAAAAAACAATTTGCCACAGAGTTCACAGAGAAAAAGCAATCGCTTGTAACGAAATGCCATCTCGTCATTTTGAGGAAACCACCAAAGGTGTGGGACCACATCATTCTCTGTGTCCTTTGTGTCCTCTGTGGCTGGATTTTTGTCTTTTTGCAAAGGAATAACAGATGCCGCATGAAAATAAAATGGAACTGGTATGCCCTGCCGGCAGCCTGCCCGCGCTGAAGGTCGCTGTCGATAACGGCGCAGATTGCGTTTACATGGGTTTTCGCGACAACACCAATGCGCGTAATTTTGCCGGGCTGAATTTCGATATTGCCACTGCCAGGGAGGGTGTGCGCTATGCGCATAGCCACGGTGCAAAAGTGTTACTCGCGCTCAACACCTACCCGCAGTCGAGTGGCTCGGAAAAATGGCTTACCGCGATCGACAACGCCCACCATCTCGGTATTGATGCTGTAATTCTGGCCGATCCCGGGTTGATGCAATATGCTTGCGACACCTATCCTGATCTGCGCCTGCATCTCTCGGTGCAGGGTTCTGCCACCAACTACGAAGCAATTAATTTCTATCACCAGCAGTTTGGTATTCAGCGTGCCGTGTTGCCCAGAGTACTGGCGCTTAAGCAAGTAGAACAACTAATGCAAAACACCCCGGTGGAAATTGAGCTGTTCGGTTTTGGCGGCTTGTGTGTCATGGTGGAGGGACGCTGTTCGCTCTCTTCCTACGTCACCGGCGAATCGCCCAACACCTGCGGTGTATGCTCTCCCGCAAAATCGGTGCAATGGAAACAAACTGCCGCCGGGCTGGAGTCTCATCTCAACGGTGTGCTGATCGATCGATATGCGGACAGTGAAAACGCTGGCTACCCAACGCTGTGCAAGGGACGTTTCAATGTTGCCGGTGCAACCTATTACGCGATCGAGGAACCCACCAGCCTGAACACATTGGAACTGCTGCCCGACTTGATGCGCATGGGCATTGCCGCGATCAAGATTGAAGGCCGCCAGCGCAGCCCGGCCTATGTCGCAAAAGTCACCCGGGTGTGGCGCGAAGCAATAGGCGCATGCAGACGAAACCCGGATAAATTTAATATCAAACCTGCATGGATGACCGATCTGGGGAAATTATCCGAGGGACAGCAAAGCACCCTCGGCGCTTACAACCGGCCGTGGAAATAATTTTTGGAAAACAATTTATTCCGTGAATATTTTAATCAGCCAAAAATATATCCCCTCGCCCACCCTCTCCCCAGCCCTCTCCCGCTGGGCGTGAGAGGGAGTATCAATGCACCGTTGAAACAGGAAATAACATTATGAAACTCGCACTCGGCCCCAACCTGTATTACTGGTCACAGGACAAACAACAGGAATTTTATTCAGCTATTGCAACCTCGCCCGTGGATATCGTATATCTGGGTGAAACCGTGTGCTCACGCCGCCATTTGATACGCCTGCCAGATTGGCTGGAGCTGGCGCAGAAACTTACCGATGCCGGCAAGGAGGTCGTGCTGTCGACGCAAACCCTGATCGAATCCGAATCCGACCTTAAAACCCTGCGCAGAATCACCAACAACAAAACCTTCCGTGTGGAAGCTAACGACATGGGCGCAGCGCGATTGCTCAACGAGCAGGGCATTCCTTTTGTAGCCGGGCAAACGCTCAATGTTTACAATCCGAGCACGCTGAATTTAATGGCGAAGCTTGGCGCAATGCGCTGGGTGATACCCATGGAAATGTCACGTGTAGCGCTGATGCCAATGCAGGCAGCGCGACCTGAAGGTTTGGAAACGGAAGTGTTTTCCTATGGTCGCATGCCGCTGGCTTTTTCCGCACGCTGCTTCACTGCACGCCATTACAACCTGCCCAAGGATGACTGCCAGTTTCGCTGTATTGATCACGCTGACGGCCTGACACTAAACACCCGCGAAGGTGAAGCCTTCCTGGTGCTCAATGGTATTCAGACACAATCCGCGAAAGTAAATAATCTACTGGGCGAAGTATGGGAGCTGCAAAAAGCCGGCGTCGACATCCTGCGCATCAGCCCGCAAGCGTTTCACACACCGCGCATGGTGCAACTGTTCCGTGACACCATGGACGAGAAAATCACGCCGCAAAAGGCGCTGCGAACCATGCAGAAACTCATGCCGGAATCTGCTTGCGATGGCTACTGGCATGGCAAGCCGGGGCTAGATAGGTTGTATGCGGACAGTATGACGGATTAGAAATTATATAGATAATTCCCTCCTAATCCCTACCTCGCCAAGAAAGAAGTTGCGGGTAATCTGAATAGAATACTAACTGTGAATGAAAACGATAAACACCTTAAAAGGAATTAGAATGCAACCCTTCACGCTACCCAAACCACTCGGCACGCTATTTTCCATATTGCCGCAATTTCCACATTCGTTCGTGTTTTCCCAGGCACTAAACCTGTCTCTGGGTGAAACGCTGCGCTCGGAAGTGCTGCAACCACTACACGGGAAGCTGATCTGCCTGCGCATTACAGATGCACAAATAACACTCCAATTCACGCTCAATAAACATGGGCTCATTGCAAACCATGAGCGCAAAATACCTGACCTGACCATTTCTGCAAAAACCTATGATTTCATCCAGCTTGCGTTGCGCAAAGAAGATCCGGACACATTATTCTTCAGTCGTCGGCTACTGATGGAAGGCGATACAGAATTGGGACTGCTGCTGAAAAACACGCTGGATGCGCTGGAACTGCCTCCGCTCGACTGGCGCATGTATTTGCCGGCACGCTTGCTGGATGCTGTAAAAGCAAAAATATTGCACCATTAATGCCGGCTGATAGGGAAACTACTTCGTAGTAAAAGACGTAACCCCATCCCAATCCTTACCCGGAGGATGTGCGCGTAATTCGTCGATACGCGTCAAATACAGATTCACCAGCACTTCATCCGACTTCGGCATGTACCGCAGCAAGGCAACGGCTTCGCCCCACTGTTGTGATCGATAGAGCGATAACAGTTGTTGGATCTGGGTGATACGGTTCATTTGTTGTGCGCTCACTTGGGCAGGAATACCAATCGGTTCATAGATACTCACCGCCAACCCTTTACCCTTGACTCGCACCCGGTCAAGTTCGCAATACACAATTTCCGGCGCACTTTCTTTGGTCGTTTCACTGACCAGAATGCCCACGCCATATTCCTTGGTCAGCCCTTCAAGGCGCGCCGCAAGATTCACCGGATCACCCAGCACGGTGTAAGCCCTTCTAAAACTTGAGCCCATATTACCCACCGCCATCATGCCGGTATTCAGTCCGATGCCGATGCGTATTTCAGACCAGCCCTGTGCTTTAAATTTTACACTCAGCTCGGCAGCGAGCTGCTGCATTTCAAGCGCGGCCAGCACCGCATTTCTTGCGTGATGATCGTCAAACAGAGGTGCGCCCCAGAAGGCCATGATCGCATCACCGATGTATTTATCGATGGTGCCCTGATATTTGTTTTTATCAATAATCAAACGCGTCATTGGCGTGAGGTATTCGTTCATCATGCGCATTAGCTGTTTTGGTTCCATGCCTTCCGATATGGTGGTGAAATTGCGTATGTCCGAAAACAGTACGGTCATGTTGCGGCTGCTGCCCTCCATCGATTCCAGCAATGCTGGATTGGACATCAATTCTTCAATCACCTCGGGAGACACATACTGCCCCCAGCGTTCCTTTAACAAACGCTTCGCCCGTTCAGCCGCCAAGAATCCGTAGGACATATTCAAGATGAACAGGGCCACGATCAGCAGCAGCACGGAGGCCAAAGGTAACACCACAGCGGCGCTGAGCCATAACACCATATTCAAGATTGTGACCACTACACCTGCCCCGAGTGCATACCAGAATACCGGCACAGGGCTAGCCTTGCCCAATAACACAGCCATCAGAACACCCACAAGCAACAACAGCCCGCTTTCAATTGCAGGAATAACAGTGGGTGATTTTTTAATGCGGCCATCCAGCATGCCCGCCACCATATTGGCATGCACTTCTACGCCGGCATACGGATTACCCACCGGTGTCGCACGGGCGTCCAGCAGTCCGGCAGCGGTTGTGCCCAACAGCGCAATCACCCCTTCCAGCAGCCTGGGATCGACGCGCCCTTGCAGAACATCCACCGCCGAAATATAGGGGAAGCTGCGCTGATAACCACGATAGGGAATCCACGCTGAGCCCTGTTCATTTACCGGGATTAGCAAACCGCCCACATTCAAATTCTGCCGGCTCCAGCGGTCCTTGCCCTTCTCAATAGTTACTGTAGCCGCTTCCAATGCCTTGCGAAATACAGCCAGTGACAGCGCCTCGTAACAGCCTCCCTGATACGCCATCAACAAGGGTAGCGAACGAATGCTTCCATCTGCATCGACATTCGGTATGAAGTGCCCTCCACCTGCGGCAGCCTCTTGTAGTTCAGGCAAATTTGCACCATAACCCGCGGCTACTGGCAGTTTCATGCCCTTGCTTGCAGCCTGTGCCAAGTCACACGCGGGCGCAGGCAGCTTGCCTGAAATATTTTCAGCTTCAATATTATTTTCATACTTGAAGTAATAGCCCAGCACAACACTACGGTCTTTCATACTGCGTGCAAAAGCCTGGTCTCCATCCAGCATAGCTTGCAGCTTGCCGAACATCGCCTTTGTTTCTTTACTCTGCGTAGCGCCTTGTTGCGAAAGACGCGCCATCATGTTCATGGTTGTCTGATTTTCCGGTTCAGCAAACACCACGTCCATGCCGATCACCGCCACCTTGTAGTGGTCAGACAATTGCTTAACCAGCTCACCCATACGCTCGCGACCCCACGGCCAGCGACCCTCTGCCTTCAAACTTTTTTCGTCGATATCAATAATCACCACTTGCGTGTAGACCGTGCCAGGCATCGTTGCGCGCAAACGCGCGTCATACAGTACGCCTTCAAAACTTTCGATCAGAGGTAAATTAATAACGTGCAAGCTGTGCAATATAAACAGCATGACGACAGCCAGGCCGAGGCCAATACGTGGTAGATGTGGATGCCATGCTGCAGGGATAGACAAGCCTTTCATTCAATATTCCTTGGCTGGAAACATATCATTAACCCTTCAGCCAATTTTCCATTTGGCCTAGGCGCTGCCAGGCGGCAGGCAGGCTATGCCCCTCGGCTTCAATATTTTGGAGCAGCAACTTCCCCTCTTCCACCAGCAACGCAATTCGCTCGGGTGGAAACAACGCCAGCGCGGCTTTCAACTCTTCCTCGGTTTCATTTAACAAAGTGGGGATTTGTTCTTCGTCCCTGATCACTTCATCCGGATTCAATATGTCGGAAACAATCAAGTGATCGCACAACCTGAAATGCAGCAGCGTATGTTCTTCGTCTTTGGCTAATTTTTCCAGCGCATGGGTATCATCCTTGGATGATGTACGCAGCGTCGCGCTGATCGTGGCAACCAATTTTTTGATCGCATCCTGCATCGCCACCGGCTTTCCCTGCAAACCCGTGCACACAGCATACTGCTGCTCAAGCTGCGCCTTCAACAGCAACACCACTTCACTATCCACATTGGGCTCCAGCTTGACCACGCGTTGCACCAGCTCGCGAAACTGTTCCATAAACTGGTGCATGGAAGCCATATCGAGCTGCTGCGCGGCGTGAATATCCTGCTGTGCAATCACAACAGGTTTCGTGAATAGCGGATTATTCAACTTGCGTTGTAACTGGCGTTCGCGCGGGCCGGGCAGCAATGAGAAATTCAGCATCTTTTTTTCCTAACTTCCTAAGTTTTTCGTGTCGCTAATTCAGACTTATTAAGAGTATAGCGAATGATTGAGACTAACGGCTAATCACAAGGCGTATCTCCCTGACATCAGCGCGGCCTTGATCATCAATCGCACGCACCAGATATTTTCCACCATGGCCAGGTTTCCACGCAAAGGCATTGCCCGGTATCGATTCACCGACGAAGGCATCATTGATGAACCAGTATGTCGTTCTCACTTCGGCACCGACAGTGGCAGTCAATGGCACGACTTCACTGGCCAGGCGGTCGTTACGCAAATGATATTCCACGCCACGCAACGGGGAGGTAATCGCAGGCGCAATGCCTTGATAGGCCTCTTGCCCGCAGCTCAATTCGGGCGGCTGACGCCGGGGCAAACCCGCCTTGATAAACAGTTTTTGAATATCCGAAGGCCAAAATTCAAATACTTCTACACGTATATGTTTTTTATCATAGGGCGGGCATGCCTGGCGACCCGTGCGTGTATCTATGGTGACAGGCCGATGAATCTCGCTGACACGGATAGGCGATTTGCCGGGGATGAACAAGGTCTTGCTGCGTAGCGGACAATAGCTGTTGGGTAAATCACCCGATGCAGCGCATACCTCAACCTGTATTAAGTTTTCCGGATAGGGTAACGCTGGTGCGGCCAGATTAGGCTCGGTGGCGATAATTGCATCTACCATTCGGAAAAATAAAGGTGCGGCTGCCTGCACCCCAACAAAGGCAGGGTTACCCTCGCCATCAAAATTTCCTACCCAGACTGCCAGTACATAGGGACCGACTATGCCAACCGACCACGCATCGCGAAAGCCCCATGAGGTTCCTGTTTTCCAGGCTACGCGCGGCCCGGATCTGGCACTGCTGATGCCATCCGGGCGAATGTTTTGCTGCAACATATCCTGCACCATGTAACTGGCTTCATCAGACAGCAGCCGCTCATGGCTCCCGGATATTTCATTTTTGCGATAGTGCAGAGTCTTTAGCACACCGCGATTCGCCAGCATTGCGTACACCGTCACCATCTCTTCCATGGTGACCTCGCCCCCGCCCAAGGCAAGCGCCAGACCATAATGAGATTCGCTGGCTAAATTGCTGACACCCGCACTTTTCATCAGATCGTACAGACTGGGTTTTGAAAGTCGAGCTGCCAAAGCTACGGCAGGCACATTGCGGCTGCGTATCAGCGCATCGGTCGCGGTGATGGGGCCGACAAAACCACCATCGAAATTTTCCGGATTAAACGAGCCAAAATTGGTGGGCGTATCTTTCAAGATCGAACGCGGATGGATCAAGCCCTGATCGATGGCCAGCGCATAAATAAACGGCTTTAACGCGGAACCCGGCGAGCGTTTTGCCAACGTTCCATTGACCTGTCCGGCAATGGCATCATCAAAAAAATCTGCAGAGCCCATCACGGCCTTCACTTCCATGGAGCGGGAATCCAGCAGCATGGCTGCGGCATTGTGTATACCCAAACGCCCGACCTGGGCAATGTAGCGCTGCGTCTGGCGCTCAAGCAAGTGCTGAAGTTTTAAATCGATACTGCTGTGTATCTCACTGTTGCCTTGATTGTCGTGGTTAAAATTATTTGCCAGCAACATCGTTGAAACGTGCGGCGCAGCAAAAGGCAAACTCTGCGTACCGCGCAGCTTGATCGGCAAGGCCAGCAGACCCGCCATTTCACGCGCTTCGGGGTGCGCCTCGCACCACAACTCAAACAGGCGTCGACGTGCAGCCAGCAGACTTGCTGATGCCTGTTGCGACGTACCGCGCAGTGCAGGCGATTGCGGAATCACCGCCAGTGCCAATGATTCAGGCAGACTCAAGCGATCGGCGCGTTTGCCAAAATAAATCAGGCTGGCGGCGCCCACACCTTCAATGTTACCGCCGTAGGGTACAAGATTCAGATACGCTTGCAGAATGTCGTGCTTTGAATACATCAGTTCCAGCTGAACTGCACGCACAATCTGGCGCAGTTTGCCGCCGATACTGCGGCTGTTGATGCGGAACATCAAGCGCGCCAGTTGCATTGAAACGGTGGAGGCTCCCTGAGTGTCTCCCTTGATACTCTGCAAGGTAGCCCGCATCAATGCGGCTGGATTCACGCCCGGATGCCAATAAAAATATTGATCTTCCTTAAGCAAAAACGCTTCAACCAGTTGCGGTGCAATTTGTTCCAAAGGTAGCCACAGGCGATAACGCTGATCTGTAGACAAGGCCAGCCGCATCAAGCGACCATTGGAATCATAAATTGCAGTAGACGAAGCGACATAACTTGCCAGCGGTGGCTTTGGCCACACTCGTACCAGCAACATGCCGAGGATGCTCAGCAGTATCAAAATGCTAATCGTGCCCCTGCGCCCTGCCATCAACCAAACGATGGCAGGGCGCAGTTTGTGTTGCAACAGCGATAACTTGCTTTGCGCCGCGATAATTATTTCTCCACGGTGAGTTTGTCCGCCAGCGAGCGGGCTTGCACATCGCGCTCATACATTGACTCGCCAAAGGCAGGCGGCACCACAAAGCTGCCGGCATTGGTAGCGCGGATACGATAGACAAACTCCTGCAGATCGCTGCCCACACTGCCGTATACCACGACCCTGTCTTCTCTCACATCCGCGTAATCAGGCTGCCATCCTGAACGGGAGGAACCGAGCGGTGAAGACCAGTCAGCACCCGCTCTCGCTCTGCCGCGCGCTGACTGCTCACCTTCTCCCTCGCCGTCTCCTTCGCCCTCATTCTCGCCTTGATTCTGCTCGGACATGCTGCCTCTGTCGCTGTCTGCCTCACGCTGTACCGCCACTTTCGGCTCCAGCACAACCTCAAAACCACCGGGCAACAAGTCAACCAAAGCCACATCATTGATCGTTTTCTGGCTGATACTGCGGAAGCGCAGATGCACTAAAAGCTCCTGCCCTATCTTGGCCGTTTTGACCGACTTGCCGGCAAGGTCGGTAAATTCGCGCAGAATTTCCAGGCCATTCTTCATCACCTTCTCCGGCATCTTGCGATCAAAACCGGATTCATTCACCACGTAATAGGCGGCAAGACTGGAGCTGTTTGCAAACTCCAGCTTGGCTGCCTCACTGGAAAACGCTACCTTCGGAATTAATCCCGCAGGCAACACCAGCGGCCGCGACTTGTTGTCGCGCAGTATCTCGGTTAACGCCAATGTCTGTCCAGGTTGCTTCTCGGCCAGCGTGGCAACCGCATCAAGCGCCAGGATAGTGTAGGCAGATGAGAAGGTGTTATACATACCCTGCTGCATCGGCTTGACCAGCGCGGCCAGTGCCTCGGCCTGCACTTCTTTCATGCGCTGCGGGAAGTGCTTGGCAGTGAGATAGAGCAACTGTGCGTCACGACTCATGCTGTCGTAATACGCCGAGTAACCTTTTTGCACGCCCGGCTTCAGTTTGCCAAACAATTTTTCAGCAAAACTATCCTGCTTCATCAGCTTGTAGGAGGCTGCCAGATAAGCCGCTGTCAAGTCCTGACCCCAATCTTTTGCATAGCGCTCTTCAACACGCTTTTGCAATGTGGCCGCCAGATTGGCCGTTACTTCGCCCTGACGCGTAAGCAGATATATTGCATAAGCCCGAGCCCGCTCGTCCGCCAGACTATCACCCTCGCTGGCAGCCAACTGCCGCAGATATGAGTTGCCAACTTTAATCATGTCTTGCGGAACCGGATGCCCGCGTTCCTTGGACTCAAGCACAAAATGCTGCGCGTAGACCGAGACATATTCCACCACGTGTTGATTGGCGGCCCACAGACCAAAGCCACCTTCGGCATTCTGACGGCTGCGTAACACGCCCACCAGATCTTCCAGTGTCTTGCCCTGTGCAGCTCTGGTGTAACCAAACTCGGGACGATCACCCAGTATCAGCGCCGGCATACCCTGGCTCACCAACTGTTCAGTACATGAGTAAGAGTATCCACCCAGATAAGCAACCAGACCATGCGTCAACCCCAGGGGTAAATGCGAGAGGCTGGCATCCAGCTTGCGATAGTGCGGATACAGCTCGCGCGACACACTGACATCGGCCTTGCCGTTGGTGACGATACCCAATTGCAACTTGGTCATAAACGGCATCGCGGGACGCACGCTCAGATCGGTTGAGATACGCCCGGTAGCCGCATTCAAACCGGCATTAAAGGTCAAGTTTGCAGAACCCAGATTGTCTTTGGCACGCACACGGAACACGACCGAGCTTTCACGCATTTCGCCTACCTTTAGCTCTACCTGTGCCGCACCAATCACCTCCAGATGGGCAGAAGTTTTAAGGCTGACTTTGACATTTGCATTGGTACCGGAACCGATCAGATTATTCGCAACACCCACACTGACATCAAACTCGTCACCGGGCGTTACCGTGGTCGGCGCGTTGGGAGACAACACAATATCACCGCGCACCAGCATCTTCTTCTCGAATACACCCAGCGCGTTATCCGATACCGCTACGGCCATTAATCGCAGAGAGCCGTTAAAGTAATCCGGCACGGTCCAGCTCAGTTCACGCATTTCCGGGCCGCTGTCGATAATGCCGGACCAATACGCAACCGGCTTGTCGCGCTTGCGTTTGAACGGATTAAGATTACGCCCCAACGCACCTTCGGCATCACCGCCGGGCGCGGTTCCCGCCATCAGTTGCCTGTACTCGGGCAAGATCAAATCGAGTATTTGCTGCGTGCGCACATCCAGCGAACGCTTCTGGAAGAAATAACCCAGCGGATCTGCCGTCTTGTAATGCGCAACCTGCAAGATTCCTTCGTCCACCGCGAATACGACAATTTTTGAAGGCCTGTCGGTTTTGTAACCCAGCTTGACCGTATCACCCGGCTTCACCAGATCCGGTGCGCGCAGTGTGATCGGATTTTTGCGGCTATCCAGATTGACCGAGAAGGGCTGCACACCGTAGGACAGCGGGCTCATATAAATTTCGTCCGACGAAGGATCGCGGATAAACGAGACGCTGACATAGCCATTGCCTTCGAGTCCCTGCGGCACACGTATGTGTTGGGTCGAGCTGGTGGTGCTGGTCTTGAACCACACATGGTTATATACACGGTCACGCTCGATCGTGATCAACCCGGCACCGGTGTAGGGAGCGCGAATCTGCAGTTCTACTTCTTCACCCGGCTTGTAGTCTTTTTTGCTCAGGGTGATTTGCAATTCTGCATTGCGGTCCAGCGAGCGGCTAAGATTTCCCTTGCCCGCCACGCTGTATTCAATGCGCGTCAAAATCTGGCCATCCTTATTACGCAATTGATAGGCGAAGCTGCCGGGGGTGGCTGTGGCCAGCGTTAAGGCAGCGCCTTCAGCGGCCAGTGCAAACGGTTTTTCGCCGAGCTGCACTTCCTTGGGACGGGATTCATAACGGTAGGTGCCATTGTTCTGGCGCGTCAGCACGGAGACGAATTTACGCTCGATCTGCACCAGGGTCAGGTCTTTTACTGAAATTTTCTTCGCCTTGGAATCCACCGCGATTAAATCGACAACACGCCCGGCATCACGCGCGACATAAGAAAGATCACCATCCGCTTTCCAGCCCACCAGATAGGGCAGGCTGGACACCAGCGTGGCGGCTTCGCCTGTCACGCTGCGCCCGCCTTCTGCCTCAAAACCTTGCGTAATGATGTGCACCCGGTAAGTCGCACGATCAAAGCGGGTGAGATTAAGATCAAACTCGGCCTCGCCTTTTTCGTTGGTCGTTGTTTCGGCCAGTGGTTCATTGACCTCATCCTTGGCACGCGAAGGATCATAAAACTGATAACCGCGGTGACTGTTGAATGTGGGGAAGGCAGGGGTCAGCGTCATCGTGCCGGTGACACGGCGATTTTCAGCCGGGGTGCCAAACAGGTTTTGCAACGTCACCCTTACCTTCAAATCCTGCGGTGACACCCAGCCCTCCACTGCCTCTGCCGACAAGTGAGTGGTGATCTTCATGCGGTCTGGCAGAAATTCCTGCACCTTCACCGACACCGAACCGATCTGGTTTGAAGGTAATCCGTCTTTAACAATATAGAGTTGAATATTGTAATCACCGGTCGGTGAAGTTTCCTGCGTCGAAAATTTCAGCTCTTCAAAACCGGCACTGGAGAGCTTGATTTTTTCTTTTTTCACTACCAGGCCGCGCGGATCGGTAACCTCTGCTTCCAGCGGTATACCGGCCAGATGCTTGCCCCAGTCAGCGCTTTTCACAATCATGCCAACCCGCACCTCGTCACCCGGTCGATAGATGCCGCGATCGGAGAACAAATAGGAGGACAACTTTCCACTGTCTGCCGTATTGGATACACCACCAATATCAAAGCGCGAAAAGTCAAGCATGCGATCACGGCCGGCTACCGGCAAGAAAGAGGTGTCACCGCCCTGCCGCACCATATACACCACGGGTTCGCGTTCGCGATCAAAACCTTTTAAATCGGGAATGAGTGCCCGACCTGCGCCATCGGTTGTTTTTGAAACAACCGGCATGCCGTTTTTGCCCAATACTTCAACCGCGGCATTCGCAACCGGCAAACCGCTGTGTATCGACTGCACAAACACATCCTGGCTGCCATCCAGATTCTTCTTCACCAGAATACCGAGATCAGTGACGACGACCAGACGTGTGTCAGCACTCCCATTCGTACGCTTCTGCTTGATATCGTAGGGCTGAATCTTGAGCAGGAAAATGCCGCGTCTACCGCCATCACCGGAAAGATAACGACCAAAATCAACAGCCGAATATTGCGGCCTGCCTTCAACGCCACGGGCAAACTCCACCACTTCGGAAAAACGCTCGGTTAAATTGCTTTCATTAAAGTTATATGCAAATTCAGGATTGGTAAATGAACCGTTAGTCATGCTGACCAGGTGCTGCAACTGCTGCGGCAACAAGCGTCCTATCTCAACCTGCATGGCTTCCACATCGCGCGCCAGCACCGGCAGTTTTTTCTCGCCGGACATTGCCAGCAAGGAACCGCTGGCCATAATGCGCAACTGTTTCGGGAAGGGCTGTACACGGATGACGCGATCCACATCTTTAGCCAGCAGGTAACCGCCGTGTGACTTCACACCTTTACTTACCTTCAGGTAAACCGAGCGGCCCGCGTCCGCCTTGAATTTAAAACTGTGTATTTCTGTGTAGTCTCGTTCAGCCGAGATAGCATCCAGCTTGAGCGCTTCGGACTGCTTCAGGATAGCGGGGTCAATACGCTGCACATCCCAATTGTGCGGATATTTGCGATCTTTTTCCGGTGTATCCGGATGATAGAGCGGCAACAGCCAGGCCTGCAATTTTTGACCTGCCTCCTTCTCGGCGACATCTGTACTAAAGTTAAGAATGACAACCCGGTCAGGTTCCATCTGATCGTTCTCCACCTGCGACAGGCTGAGATCCTGCACCTTCAAACTATACAGGCCGGGAATCGCAATAACTTTTGCACTGGACGAACTGGTTGGATTGCCACCCTGCGCGGCGCGCACGCCGGAATCAATGGTTAAATCCAGACGCAGATCTTTTGCCGGTATCGGCAATGGCTCGGAGTGAATATAGGCATTGAGACGCAGCTTGTCATAACTGACACGGAATTTTGTTTCTTCCGCGCCGATACCGAAAAAGCCGCTGCTTTTTCCTTCCTGCTTCAGCTTGATGCGTTTCTCAAAATCAGCCGTGTCCACCGGATGGGTAAAGGTCACCGTTGCGACGACTTTCTTGGCGGTGGGATCGGACGGGTCCTGATAAAATTGCACGTCGCTTACCTGTGCATTAAATTCAGCCGTTTTAAAACGTGCACTGTATTCATCGAGCGCAATATGTTCGGCAATTAAATTTCGTTCAAAACGAAGTTTAAAATCGACGCCGATCGGCCAATCATTCTTGGGTGTAAAGCGCAGCCGCTGGTCATCCACCCAGCGCCATGCACCTTCAGTGGCCGGTGAAATATCAACGCCGCTCGTGATCTCCTTGCCAACTAGTTCAATAGGCGCAACGGAGCGGTTAAACACAATCGTCAGCGGGTCAGGTTTTGCCTTGGGGTCTTCAATGCGAGTACGTCCCGGGCTGCTAACGGAAAAACTGGCCTCTATCGGCTTGGGTAGTGATTGATACCAGCTATAAACGCCGGCAAACACCAGCACCGCTACCGTCAACCCCGCCCCAAGCTGCTTTGCCCGCCTGGGATTAGCCTTTGCCTTGTCCTTGAGCCATGTATATATAAACCTCACACCTGAGCGCAAAGTTCGCAAGGTGAAGCTGATCCAAATCGGCCATTGATAACTCAAATTTCCAAACAAGCCCCGTGCCAACCAACGGGTAAATTTCCACAACATACTTACCGACAAAAAGATGAGTGTAAAAAAACGCGCCGCAGCGTGTAAACCTTGCAGTGCTTTTTGCAGTATTTTAGTGAACATATTGGTTGATTTCCCTGAGTTATCTAGCTATGGCGCAATTGGATATTTGCACTTCATTTGAATATGGCCTGACTGGCTCTGTTATTTGAATTTGCTATTTTGTATTGCCGAAAACCCGGTGAGTGTCTCACACAGATTAAGAGATTGTATATATGCCGAACGTACTAATCCCTGCCGACATTGAACCCGATAAAATCATTAAAACCGCCGCCTGCATAGTAAAAATCAACAAATTCAGCTAATTCCAAACGAATACACCAAAGTATCTAGCCCGAATTTTGCATAAAAAAGGCACGAAGTACTGCAAGTATTTGTTAGAGTTGCGGTTACCAGACCAACGACTCGTAAAACACGAACAGCCTCATGCCCACTTCTAATTCTACCCCAACCCAGCTCCGTTTTGCCCCTTCTGCCGGTTTTACCATTCGAGCCGATTTTGAGGGGGGTGGCTTGTCTTCCGATCTTGGCCCCTTACTTTTACGCGGCATTGATCAACAGATCGGGTTGACTGCCAGGCTTGCAGGCGCACTCGATGACCGTCGCCACCCCGGCTATGTCAAACACACCACACGCGATGTGCTCACACAACGCATCTTTCAGATTGCCTCCGGCTACGAGGATGGCAATGACAGCAACGCGCTACGCCACGACCCGATGTTTCGTCTTGGATCCGGACGCAAGCCGTTTGATCCAAACGAGGCGCTGGCTTCGGGCGCGACGATTTCCCGCTTCGAACATGCTGCCGCGCTGGTGATCGACCTGGATCATTCCGAAGACCGGGTGCATGGACAGCAACCGCTGGCTTTTTACAATCATCACTACCGCAGCACCTGCTACCTGCCTCTGTTCATCTTCGATGGCCTCTCCGGTGCCCTGGTCA
>JANXWX010000025.1 GCA_025350915.1 Nitrosomonadales bacterium | reverse complement strand
GAGTTATGCTAAACATATTCTGTACAATTATCGTGGCGTATCGAGGTATACATTTTTCAATGCCTCTAAAAGAAATTGAATATCGTTGCAATCATCGCCAGGGAAGTGTTTTTAAGTTGTTCCTGGCGATCTATTTTGGTTACGTTTTGCCCTAATTGCCTAATTGAAAGCATCGGTATTCACGTGGATTGAGATTTGATCAAGAGACTTCAGTTGTAGGCTGCAATGTCAAGTTTCGCTGATTTATTTATCCGACTGCTGTGAAATTGTTAGATTGGCTTTCAATAAAATAAAAAACTCTTACTTTAGAGGTTTACCATGAACGATAAAATTCTCCATATCCTTGAACAGATCAAGTTACTTGAAGCGGAAATTCAAGCAGAACTAAATAAGCAGGGTAGCAAATGGTTTTACCGCATTGAAGGCAAGGGCATTGAATTTGAACGCGCAATCAGAGAGAAGCATCGCAACCTCAAATTGGGCCTGTTTAGCTGGTTTATGACGGTTCGCCCGCAAAACTATTTGACTGCCCCTATTATTTACGGCATGGCCATTCCAATGTTTATGTTTGATCTGTGCATAATGTTTTATCAGGTTACCTGTTTTCCAATCTATGGCATTGCACGTGTGAAAAGAACGGATTATTTTGCCTATGATCATCGACACCTTACCTATCTCAATATCATTGAAAAATTTGATTGCCTCTACTGTTCATACGGCAATGGCTTGATGGCTTACTCAACCGAAATATTTGCCCGAACCGAGCAATATTTCTGTCCGATCAAGCACGCCAAAAAAGTTTTTGGCACCCATGCACGCTATCAGTATTTTCTGGACTATGGTGATGCAAATGATTTGCATAAAATGATGGAAGAAATTCGCCTTAAGCTGATCAAGGAAGAAGCTGATGCGGACAAGAAATAACTAAGTTTTAATAGAACAGGAGCAGGGCATGACTATTCGTTCATTTAAAGGCGTAACGCCTAAAATTGGTAAGTCGGCTTACGTTGATGAGGCCGCTGTCGTTATTGGCGATGTAGAGCTGGGTGAGGATGCATCCATCTGGCCCATGTGTTCGATCAGGGGGGATGTGAACCTGATTCGTATTGGTGCCCGCACCAATATACAGGATGGCAGTGTGATACATGTCACGCACCGCTTTGGTGAGCTTCCCGAGGGACATCCTGTGCGGATTGGTAACGATGTGACCGTGGGGCATAAGGTGACACTGCATGGCTGTACCGTTGAAGACCTGTGCTTGATAGGCATGGGTTCAAGCGTGCTGGATGGTGCAATTATTCGTTCAAAAGTATTGCTAGGCGCGGGTTCTTTGGTGCCTGAAGGTAAGGTTCTGGAAGGCGGCTATTTATGGCTGGGGCGTCCAGCAAAAAAAATGCGTGAACTCACCGAGCAGGAATTAAAGTGGTTTGAATATTCGGCAAAACATTACGTCACGCTAAAAAACGACTACATGAAGTGAATGGCTTATCCTAGCATGGCTTTCAATCTCGCCAGCTTGGCCATACCTTCGTCCTTGCTCACCTCGGGTGTGCTGCCACTGGGTTGTGCACCGGCAAAAGTCATATCGTCAGCAGGTAGCTCCTTGATAAATCGGCTGGCCTCGCAGCTTTGCCAATCCTTACCCTGGCGGCGTTTGTTGCAGTAACTGATTTGCAGAGAGCGCTGGGCACGGGTAATACCCACATACATCAGTCGTCGCTCTTCTTCAATTTGCTCGGGTGATTCACTGCGCTGGTGAGGTAGCACGCCTTCTTCGACACCTACCATGAAGACATGGCCGAATTCCAGTCCCTTTGCCGCATGCAGGGTGGATAGGGAAACCGCATCGGTTTCTTCTTCCCTGGATTCAAGCAGGTTCATCAGTGCAATAGTTTGTGTCATCGCCAGCAGCGTTTTTTCATCGGCGGTCGATTTGCGATTAATCCAGCCCACAAAATCCGTCACATTGGCCCATTTGGTTTCTGCCTGGCGTGGCTCATGGCTGTCATACAGCCATGCCTCATAGTCGATGGCGCTCATCAAATCATTCAACACCGGTGTACATTCTTCTTTTTCAGCTCGCACCTGCATACGATTGATGAATTTACAGAAGATGATAAGCTCTTCATGTTGGCGGGGCGCCAGTTGCTGCTCCATGGCATTCTCAAAGGCTGCTTCAAACAGGCTGATGTTGCGTGTTCCCGCATAGGTGGCCAGTTTTTCCAGCGTAGTGTTGCCGATACCGCGCTTGGGCGTGGTAATCGCCCGAATAAATGCCGGATCATCGTCCGGATTGGCGATCAGGCGTAAATAGGCGACCAGATCCTTGATCTCGGCGCGCTCGAAGAATGAAGTGCCACCACTGACGGTATAGGGTACATTCTGCGAGCGCAATTGCTCTTCAAAAATACGTGACAAATGGTTGCTGCGATAGAGAATGGCGTAATCGGCAAAGCGCGTGCGGTACTCAAATTTGTGTGCCAGCAGCTTTAAAACCACCGCCTCTGCTTCATGATCTTCATCTTTGGCAGCAAAGATGCGCACCTGATCACCCACGCCGTGTTCACTCCACAGGTTTTTATCAAACAGTTTGGTGTTATTTTTAATCAGGAAGTTTGCACTTTGCAAAATGCGCTGGGAGGAGCGGTAATTTTGCTCCAACTTAATAACTTTTAAATTTGGATAGTCCTTTTGCAGATTCTGGATATTGGCCGTGCTGGCGCCGCGCCAGGCATAAATTGACTGGTCGTCATCTCCCACTGCCGTAATGGACGCGCGTGCGCCGGCCAAATGCTTCATCAACTGATACTGGCAAACGTTGGTGTCCTGATATTCATCAACCAGCAAATAGCGTAGTCGTTGTTGCCAACGCAACAGGGCTTCAGGAAACTGGTTAAACAAGTCCACCGGCAGTCTGATCAGGTCGTCAAAATCCATCGCCTGGTAGGCGCGCAAGGTTTCCTGATATCGAGCATAAAGCCGGGCTATGCGCTGCTCACCTTCATTCTTGGCATGGCCTTCGGCCTCTTCAGGCGAAACAAAGCCTGATTTCCAGTTTGAAATAATGCTCTGTGCCAAGCGTATATCCTGCTTGTCAGGGGCACCCAGCAACTCACTGATAATTTTGCCGGTGTCGGCTGTGTCAAAAATCGAGAAACTTTTTTTATAGCCGAGCAACCCGGCTTCCTCGCGCATGATTTGCATACCCAAGGCGTGGAAGGTACAGATAGTCATGCCCTTGGCATCTTTGCCCGAAAGCAGTTTGCCAACTCGCTCGCGCATTTCATTGGCTGCTTTGTTGGTGAATGTAATAGCCGCGATATTGCGCGGCGAATAGCCACATTTTTCAACCAGATAAGCCAGTTTCTGCACGATGACACGTGTTTTGCCACTACCCGCGCCGGCCAATACCAGCAAGGGTCCGTCCAGATAGTTTATGGCTTCACGTTGAGATGGATTGAGTGTATCTAGCATGAGTATGACAGGGACTTGAATTGCTATAACTGTATCCCATAAACAGGAGTGTTTTCAGCGGATCGATCAAACAATATGTAAAAGGTTTTAAATGCTAACAGGCTCACAGGGAAAGGCCGTAGCCGGGAATGGTGCGTATTTTAATTAAGGGTCTTCGCGTAATCGAGTGGGTAAATTTCATGTTTTTTAGAGTATCGGGAGCATAGACGTGAGTATTTTTAGCCGCAAATATTCTTCATCGCGCAGGCCATATGCCCGGCGCTGGATGACCCGTATCTTATTGTTGAGTCCTTCAACGAATCCGAGTGAGACCTTGTTCTCCGGTTTGCAATAAGCGGCGATCCCATCCCAATGACGTTCGATCATTTCGGCAAATTTCTCATAGGGTTTCAGCCGTTGCCATTTCAGGCTGTCCTTCCAGTTCTCGAAGAATCTCCGCGCCCAGGCTTCGCTCTTGTAATCCCACAACTGGCCAAACGA
>JANXWX010000002.1 GCA_025350915.1 Nitrosomonadales bacterium | reverse complement strand
GTTGGTCTCGCGCAAAATATCCAGATTCTGAAACACCGCATCGGCCGTACCCTGATACCACTTATCCTCCACTCGCTGCTGCGCAGGTAGCACATCAATGAATTCACCAAACTGCCCGTTTAAAAATTGCCAGCCGCGCTGGATATGCTGTATCAGGCTGTGTGATTTGTATTGCGTGGCCACCCCCACACGCCGAATGCCAGAATTGACACAATTCGACAATACAAAATCAATAATCCTGAATTTACCGGCAATCGGTACGGCCGGTTTTGCACGCCAGTCCGTGAGTTGATGCAGACGACTACCGCGTCCGCCTGCCAGTACCATGGCATAGGTATTTTTTGTCATTTGACTTACAAATTTAATTTTTTCTAGCTGGCGCATTCATCACTCCCTATACTTCGAAATATTTCATATATCGGCACATAGAATGTAATTGAGTATCGATATGGTTATAATCAAGCCCACATGAAAAAAAAATCCATACAAAAATCTGATCCACGCGCCGATGCACTCTTTAGGGGCAACCTGGATGATCCTTTCTCTTTTCTTGGTCCACACCAAGAAGAGAAAACTCACGTGGTTCGCGCATACCAGCCTTATGCAACGGAAGTCTGGCTAGAAACCAGCCAAGGCATCGAGCCTCTGCAACGCGTGCACTCAAGCGGTTTATACGAGTGGCGTGGTACTGAAGCACCACCTCACGCTTATAGTTTACACCTGATGTTGGATGGTAATAAACGAATATTGCATGATTGTTATTCTTTCACGAAAAAAATATCCGGCTTTGACCTGCATCTGTTCAATGAAGGTAAATTACATCAGGGCTATAATATTCTTGGCTCGCACTACACGGACCAGGATGGCGTTCAGGGCATCCGTTTCGCTGTTTGGGCGCCCAATGCCAAGCGTGTCAGCGTAGTGGGTGACTTCAATCGCTGGGACGGGCGCACGCATTTAATGGCTGCTCACGGCAGCAGTGGCGTTTGGGAGTTGTTTATTCCCGATTTACATCGGGGTTCATTTTATAAATATGAAATACTGAGTGTTACCGGCGAGTTGCTGGTCAAGACTGATCCCTATGCAAATGCCTTTGAACACCGCCCCAATACTGCCGGGCTCGCGGGTATCAGCATCAGTCATACCTGGCAGGATGAACAATGGCAGGCGCGACGCAAAGAGTGGGACTGGCTGCATCAGCCGATGAACATATATGAAGTTCACGCCGGCTCGTGGCGGCGCCATCCCGACGGACGTGTGTACAGTTATCGCGAACTGGCCGAACATCTGATTCCGTATGTGCAGGAAATGAACTACACCCATATCGAGTTGATGCCCGTTTCAGAACATCCGCTGGATGAATCCTGGGGCTATCAAACCACAGGTTATTTCGCCGCCACCAGCCGCTTTGGCACACCGGATGACCTGTGTTATTTCGTTGATAGCTGCCATCAGGCTGGCATTGGTGTGCTACTGGACTGGGTACCGGCGCACTTCCCGCAAGACAGCTTTGCCCTCGCCCATTTTGACGGCACCGCCTTATATGAGCATGCTGACCCGCGCATGGGGTTTCATCAGGACTGGGGCACACACATCTTCAACTTCGGCCGCAACGAAGTAAAAAGTTTTCTGCTTTCCAGCGCCCATTACTGGCTCTCACAATTCCATTTCGACGGCTTGCGTGTCGACGCGGTAGCCTCCATGCTGCACCTGGATTACTCGCGAAAAGCAGGCGAATGGGTGCCTAACAAATTTGGCGGCAATGAAAACCTGGAAGCCGTCGATTTTCTGCGCGAGCTGAATATCATGGTACATGAAGTATTTCCGGGTGCACTGACCCTAGCCGAAGAATCCACCTCCTGGCCCGGCGTATCGCGCCCTGTCTATTCGGGTGGATTAGGCTTCTCGATGAAATGGAATATGGGCTGGATGAATGACACCCTGCGCTTCTTCCATACAGACCCCGTGCACCGCCGCTACAACATGAACCAGCTCACCTTCAGCCAGCTTTATGCCTACTCTGAAAATTTCATGCTGCCGTTTTCGCACGATGAAATCGTGCATGGCAAAGGTTCCCTGCTGGACAAGATGCCCGGTGACGCCTGGCAAAAATTCGCCAACCTGCGTTTGTTGCTGACTTACCAGATGACACACCCCGGTAAAAAACTCAACTTCATGGGCAATGAATTTGCGCAAGGACGCGAATGGCGCTCAAGCTGGGAACTGGACTGGTGGCAACTGGGCATCACCCAGCATCACAATATACAACAGACAGTACGTGATTTAAACCGGCTCTACCGGGATCAACCCGCCTTGTATCAGCAGGATTTTGAGCCAGCAGGATTTAACTGGCTGGACTGTGACGATGCCGATCGCAGTTTGCTTTCATTTTTGCGCTGGGGCAAAGCAGGTGAAGTGGCCATTGTTGCACTGAACCTAACCCCGGTACCGCGCAGCCGCTACCGTATTGGCCTGCCTTACAACTGCAGCTATCGTGAAGCTTTTAACAGCGACTCGAATTATTACGGTGGGAGCAATATGGGTAACGGCTTTGGTATAAAGGCTGAAGCCACGCCGTGGATGGGACAACCTTTTTCCGCTGAAGTGGAGCTGCCACCGCTGGCGGGAGTAATTTTGATACCGGCATAAAGTCTCCAGTAACATATCTTGAACGAACAAACCAAACTTTGTTTGCGATCAGCCCGCTTATTCAAGCACAGTGCCGGGATACTTGTCCCAAGCCGAGCTTTTAACCCACTCAATAAATTGTTCGGCCGGTAAAGGCTTGCTCATAAAATACCCTTGGGCGGAGTCGCAACCCATATCGCGCAGCTTATCCCAGGCTTCCTGACTCTCCACGCCTTCGGCAACGGCTTTGAGGCCCAGGTTATGCGCAAGATCAATCGTGGAACGCACAATCACTTCATCATTTTTGCGTGTACCCATCTCAAGGACGAAAGACTTGTCGATCTTGATCTTGGCCACCAGCAACTTTTGAATATAGGCCATAGAAGAATAACCCGTGCCAAAATCATCAATCGACATTTGGACACCCATCAGCGAAAGCCTGCGAATATTCTCAATGGCAACGAGCGGTTCAACCATAATGGCAGATTCTGTTACTTCAAGTTCAAGCAGATGACTCGGTACGCCATATTCGTTAATCATCGCGAAGACAATTTCAGGAAAATCTTTCTCCTGCAAATTTATCGCTGATATATTAACGGCCACGGGATAAGCATAGCCCTGGCGCCTCCATTCCAGAATTTGCAGCATAGCCAGCCGTAGCACTTCCAGGGTAAGCGGCTTGATCAATCCTGACATCTCAGCCAACCCGATGAATGAGTCCGGATAGACCAACCCCAAACGCGGATGCTGCCAGCGCACCAGAGATTCCACGCCAATGACGGAATTACTGTTGATATCAATCTTGGGTTGAAAATGCAGCACCATTTCACCTATGCTGATCGCACGCTTCAATTCGCCTTTCAGGGTAATCGCTTCACTCTTGCCCTCGCCCATTTCCGGCAGGTAAACCACCACGCCCAGTTTTTTTCGCTTCGCTTCATACATCGCAGCATCACTGTGCGTAATCAGCTCCAGCTCATCCTCACCGTGCTGCGGGAACAAGGCGATACCAAGACTCGCACCAACCGTGACTTGTTGCCCGTCAATTTGCAATGGCTCTTTAATTGCCTCAAGCACACGTTCAGCAACTTGAAGAGCGTGTGTCATATCCGTCACTTTGGGCAATAGAATGGCAAATTCATCCCCTCCCATACGCGCCACCGTATCAGAATCGCGCAGTACTTTATTACAAGCCAAAGCGACATGCTGCAACACCAAATCACCCGCATGGTGACCCAGGGTATCGTTTATTTCCTTGAATAGATCCAAGTCTACGCCCACCATGGCGAACAACTCCCCTGAACGTTTCGCACTCAATAATGTGTTGTGCAGGTGGTCATGGAACAAGGCCCGATTAGGCAACTTGGTCAAAGCATCATGCATGGCCTGATGTTCCAATTGCTTGTTGACATCATGCAACTGTATGGTGCGATCGATTACACGCTGTTCCAGAACTTGGTTGAGCTGGTGAATCTCTTCTTCTTTCTTGGCGCGTTCCTCATCCAGATGCTTTAGTTTGACCGACATATCGTTGAACGCCAATGCAGTTTGAGCCAACTCGTCTTTGCCACTCACATTGATCTGGTATCCCAAGTCGCCCTCGGCAATCAACTTGGTACCCTGCTGCAAGGCATTCAAACCGCGGGTGAGGTAGTGTCCCAAAAGCCATGAAAACAACGCCATCAGCACAAGACTGATCATCGCGCGAACTGCAGCGTTGTTACGGCTATCGGCAATCAACTGCTGAATCGTACTGATAGAAAAACCAATTTCGACCCGGCCATATTTCTCGCCTGCAACTTTAATCTCGGCGTAGACATCAAATACCCCATCCAACTCGGACGAGACCAGACTGGTGTCGGCTTCAAATTTGCGATCAAGCAATTTCTTGTCGCCACCCTCTGCCAACACAAGCTGATTGGAACGCACCCGCGCATAAACAATGCCGGGATTTGACAGCAACTCGTTAACAAAACTTTCCAGTGTTGCAAGATCAGTTGACAGCACCGCAGCCTGGGACATGGAGGCAAACAGCTTGGCCGTGGTACTGGTGCGCTTCAACAACGCTTCTTCGTTGGAAGTCTTTAGCACATTCAGTCCGTTCCAAATAATCATTAGCAGAAACACTGCCTGGATCGCCACTACACCGAGAATTATTTTCAGCCGGAACGACATTAATTGGCTTCCACTGGTTTGATGTTCATTTTGCGCATGGCGTCGTAGTCAGCATCGTCGCTAGTCTCAATGCCTTTAAAGTTGTTCGCTTTGAGCAACGCGAGTCCCTGGGGGTCGGTAGCCATCTGCACCAAGGCCTTTTGCACTTTGGCCACGACCTCTTTCGGTACGCGGGGATGGGCTACAAATGGAAACGGCGGCAACGCCTTGGAAGTCCACAAAATATGCAACTGATCTTTCACCTCGGGGTCGATCGCGCCCAGCGTGCGCATTTCGCCACCGCCTGCGGGAAACAAACCCTTCGCAACCGAGCGGTACACCGAATCCATCGAAACCACATACTGCGGCGTTACGTTGATATTTTTTTCTCGCAGCATATGCACGGGAAGCCAGGTCGCTGCCAAAGCGTTGGCAGCAGGGAACGCGATGGTTTTTCCATTCAACTGATTGACATTCTGAATCGGTCCGCCTTTCTTCACCACCAGCACGCCGACCAGCTTGCTATCCTTCTCGCGTGCGAAAGCAGTGTAGCCGCTGCCCTTATGGTAGATGAGATAGTGGTATGGATTGATATGGGCGAGATCGTAAACTCCTTCCTTCATCTGCTGTTGAAAAGTCGGGATATCTTTCGCTGTCTTGAATTGCAGTGGAACCCCGGATTTTTCCGTGAGGTATTGCATGATTGGCGTCCAGCGTTTTGCCATCTCGGTGGCAGAGTGCGTCGGCCCGATACCGAAAGCATATCCTCCTGGTGGAACTTCAGACCAGGCAGATTGAATTGAAGAAAATATTAATACTGTGCTGAATGCAACAAAAATTCTCATCCTTGTTGTTCTTGTTTGCATAACTTATGTTTCTCCTTGGAGAATTAAGACTTGGAAAAATCCATACCTAATAAAAACTAATTGAACACTTATCTGTGTGTTTTATTACTTCACTAAAATGCAATCCAGATGAAATTTACCACATAAAACCTCTATAGCTGTATTGAAATACAACTTACCGGCGATTAAATAGTAAACAGACAGCTTGCTTTTGAATAATACTGGTATTTTTATTGATTAAGGAGCACAGCCCGAATCACATCATCTAAATATTCACTCAACAATTTAGACCAGTGTTTACGCTGTTAATTTATTTATATATATCAATAAGATACGACTATAAAACAATCTCTCCGTTTTAACACCAAAATAACCTATAAAATTTTTAAAGATGCCCGCAAAAGAAATGTACGGCATAATTAGCCCACTTTGTGTTGTTTCCAAACTTAAATTTGGCGCGACTTGCTTAACATAATGTATCTAAAATAATATTTAAAAATTCATGGCAAAAAATACTTACGACGAATCCAGTTTTAAAGTCCTGCGCGGGCTTGAGCCGGTGCGCCAACGCCCGGGGATGTATACCAATCTTGAGTCTCCCAACCACCTTATCGCCGAGGTTGTAGATAACGCCTGCGATGAAGCGCTGGGCGGCTATGCCAAGCATATTTATGTCACCGCCCATACCGATGGCTCAGTGTCAGTGCTTGACGATGGCCGTGGTATTCCTACCGGCATCCACTCGGAAGAAAAAGTATCCGTGGTTGAAGTAGCCTTCACCGTGCTGCACTCCGGCGGCAAGTTTGATAAGGACACAGCCGGCGGCGCGTATAAATTTGCCGGTGGTCTGCATGGTGTAGGGGTCGCGGTCACCAATGCGCTGTCGAACAAAGTAGAAGTCACCGTGTATCGCGATGGCAGCGAATATTTCCTGCGCTTTATTAAAGGCGTGGCCGAAGAAAAACTCAAGAAAGTGGGCAGCTGCCCGAAGAACCAAACCGGCACCATGGTGCGCGCCTGGCCCAATCCAAAATATTTCGACGTGCCCAATGTGATTTTGCCTCAGCTGGAGCGTTCCTTAAGATCAAAAGCCGTGCTGTTGCCCGGTGTCAGTGTCACCCTGCTATATGAAAAGAGCGGTGAGGTGCGCACCTGGTCCTACCCCGATGGTCTGCGTGGTTACCTCACCGAAGCCCTGATCGACGAAGAACTGGCGGTGCCGATCTTCGCACAGGAAAAATTTGTACCTGCGGGCGGCAATGAAAGTGGCTTCTCCGAAGGCGAAGGCGCAGCCTGGGCCATTGTGTGGTCGGTCGATGGCCTGGTGATGCGCGAGTCGTATGTGAACCTGATCCCCACGTTGAATGGCGGCACCCACGATTCCGGCCTGCGTGACGGTGTATTTAACGCGGTAAAAAATTTCGCCGAGCTGCACGGCCTGCTGCCCAAGGGGGTGAAGCTGGTGCCTGAAGACGTCTTCTCCCGTGCCAGCTATGTGCTCTCCGCCAAGGTGCTCGACCCGCAATTCCAAGGGCAAACCAAGGACAAACTGGTGTCGCGCGATGCGCTGCGCCTGGTGTCACTGATGGTGAAAGACCCGCTCGACCTGTGGCTGAACGAACATGTCGAGTACGGCAAGCGCATCACCGAGCTGGCCATCCAGCAGGCGCAAAGCCGCTTGCGTTCCGCGCAAAAAGTGGAAAAGAAAAAAGGCTCTTCGGTAGCTGTGCTGCCGGGCAAACTCACCGACTGTAGTTCCAGCGACTCAACACGCACCGAGCTGTTTCTGGTGGAAGGTGACTCCGCCGGCGGCTCTGCCAAGCAAGGACGCAACAAGGAATTTCAGGCCGTGCTGCCGTTGCGCGGCAAAGTGCTCAACACCTTTGAAGTGGAAAAAGACCGCCTGTTTGCGAACAATGAAATTCACGACATCTCAGTGGCGATCGGCGTTGATCCGCACGGGCCCAACGATAATGTCGATCTCTCCGGCATGCGCTATGCCGGCATCTACATCATGGCCGACGCGGACGTGGACGGTGCGCACATCTCCACGCTGCTGCTCACTTTGTTCTTCCGCCATTTTTACAAGGTGATTGAAGCCGGCAAAATTTATCTGGCACAGCCGCCGCTATTCCGCGTGGACGTACCCGCCAGTGGCAAAAAGCCGATCCGTAAACTGTATGCGCTGAACGAAGGCGAGCTGCTGGCGATCGAAGACCGCCTGCGCCAGGAAAAAGTGCGCGAAGGTAGCTGGTCGATCTCGCGCTT
>JANXWX010000226.1 GCA_025350915.1 Nitrosomonadales bacterium | reverse complement strand
CCAGCACTGAAACCGCAACCCAGAGATTATGCAAAGGTATCGTGGTAAAAAATAACGACACGACGGTAACCGCGCCACCCACGGCAATTCCCCGTGCCAGCCCGCCGCCGACAAAACCGATCATGATCAAATAATTCGGCAACGGTGACACCAGCATCTCTTCAATATTGCGCTGAAATTTTGAACTATAGAAAGACGCAACCACATTGCCATACGAATTCGTAATTACCGCCATCAGGATCAAGCCCGGCACAATGTAATCCATATAATGAAAGCCATTCACGTCACTGATCTGGCTGCCGATCAGGCGGCCGAAAATCACGAAATACAAAGCGGTGGTGATCATCGGCGGCAGAATTGTCTGTATCCACAGACGGGCGAAACGCAAAATTTCTTTCCACAAAATCGCCTTGATCGCGATCAGCTGTTCGCGGCCGTTCATGCGTCTTCTCCCTTGTTGCCTACCAGGCGAATAAACAACTCTTCCAGACGATTAGTCTTGTTGCGCAAACTGGAGACAGCAATATTTTGTAGCGACAACATTGCAAACAAATCCGTGACATTTACCTTGTTCGACACCACTACTTCCAGCGTATTTTCATCTCGCCAGCTGCAGTCAAAACCCTGCAAGGCTGGCGCTTGAGCAATGGGCACGGCCAGATCGAGTACCAATGTGTGCGTATCCATACGGCTAAGCAACTGGCGCATGCTGGTGTTTTCCACGATGCGACCTTCATCAATAATCGCGATATTGCGGCATAACTGCTCGGCCTCTTCCAGATAGTGGGTGGTCAGAATAATCGTCGTTCCCGCCGCATTGATTTCGCGCAAAAAATTCCACATCGAATGGCGTATCTCGATATCCACACCCGCAGTCGGCTCATCCAGAATCAGCAAACGTGGCTCATGCACCAAAGCACGGGCAATCATCAAGCGCCGCTTCATCCCGCCCGACAGATCCCGCGCATGCTCACGCCGCTTGTCCCACAAACCCAGCTGGTTTAAATACAGCTCGGCACGCTCTAGCGCCAAAGGCCGCGGAATACCGTAGTAGCCAGCCTGGCTGGCGAGGATTTCGATCACCGGCTCAAACTGGTTGAAGTTATACTCTTGCGGCACCAGACCTATGCTGGCTTTCGCTGCTGCGAGATCGGTATCCAGATCATGGCCGAACACCTTCACCGTGCCGGCGCTTTTATTTACCAGTGACGAGATGATGCCGATGGTGGTGGACTTACCCGCACCGTTTGGCCCGAGCAATGCGAAGAAATCGCCTTGCTCGACGGTAAGGTCGATACCTTGCAACGCGACGACGCCGTTTTTGTAGGCTTTGGTGAGGTTTTGGATTGAAAGAGCTTGGTTCATAACTTAGAGCGTTTATTACTTAAGCGCTAATTGTAATGGTTCTACAATAATTCAGACAGAAACCTGTGCAGAATAAACCTTCATTCACTTCCCATCATCCGCCACCGAGTAGCGGAGGCTGGTCAGGGAATTCTGACGAATATGTTTGAGCACGTGGACGCGCAGCGGATCGTGCGAGTTTATGAGGAAGCCTGACCAGTCGAGCACCGCAGGGAACCTCGAAGAGGTGGCGGATCTGGGATTACAAAATCAAAAGCGATTGTAGGGTGGGCATTGCCCACCCTCTTTTCAAAAATCACTACCCCGCCACCCTCAACACCAACCCTTTCAAATAAGCCCCCTCCGGAAAACTCAGCAACACCGGATGATCCGCCGCCGCATGCACCTTGTGCACAATCTGCGCATCCACCCCTGCATCCAGCGCCGCTCCCGCAATAATCTTTTGAAACAGATCATCACTGATGCCACCCGAACAGGAAAATGTTGCCAATATCCCGCCCGGCCGCAGCAATTTAAGTCCAAGCAAATTAATATCCTTGTAGGCCCGTGCAGCCTTCTCCGCAAAGGCTGCGGTGGGCGCAAACTTCGGCGGATCAAGCACGATTAAATCGAACTTGCGATTCTGGTCGCGCAATTTTCGTAGCGCTTCAAACACATCTTTATCTTGCCATTCTGCTCGCGCAGCATCGAAGCCATTCAGTTCCACATTGCGCTGCGCCAGTTGCAAAGCCTCTGCCGACGAGTCTATCGACAGCACACTCTTTGCGCCGCCGCGCAAGGCATACAGCGAGAAGCCGCCGGTATAGCAGAAGCAGTTGAGCACGTCACGGCCTTCGGCCAGCTTTCCGATCAGTTTTCGGTTGTCACGCTGGTCTAGATAGAAGCCGGTCTTTTGTCCTGCTGCCACATCAAGCGCGATATGGATACCATTTTCAGCAATGCTCAATTCAGCGGGTAATTTTCCGCGCAATATTTCATTGCGCTTGGGCAAACCTTCGAGCTCTCGACCGTCCGAATCAGAGCGCTCATAAATGCACACCGGTTTGCATAGTCCCTGCAACACATCGGCAATGGTGTCGCGCCAGCGTTCCGCCCCGGCACTGCCCAGTTGCGCCACCAGAACATCGGCGTACTGGTCAACAATCAAACCGGGCAAACCATCCGACTCACCATGGATCAGACGCATACCATTGCTGTGTTGATTCAGCTTGAGTTGATTACGCGCGTTAAGCGCATTGCTGATTTTTCGGTATATAAAATCCGCATCAATTTTTTCTGCTGCCTGCCATGACCACACGCGTGCGCAAATTTGCGATTGCGGGTTGTAGGCTGCCCACGCCAGAAAGCCACCCTGGGTATCACATACCTGCACGGTATCTCCGCTTGCTGGCGCACCCTCGATGCGCTCAACTGCACCGGAAAATACCCACGGATGACGGCGCTGCAGCGATTTCTCACGCCCATCCTGCACAAACAAGTGCGGGCCCGAGAATGGAACGACGGGTGATTTGATTACGGTTGTTTGCTGCCTGCTGTTGTCTTTGCGGCGTTGATGCGAGGTGTGTCGAGGCTGCGAGATATGGATTTTGGGGTTCATGTGGCTTTCTTTTTGGCACGCGGATGCGCGCTATCGTAAATTTTGGCGAGGTACTGAAAATCGAGATGTGTGTATACCTGGGTGGTAGAGATGCTGGCGTGACCGAGCATCTCCTGCACCGCGCGCAGGTCACCGCTGGATTGCAGCACATGCGAGGCAAAGGAATGACGCAGCAAATGCGGGTGTACATTGCTGGCGATACCCTGTTTTATACCCCATTCCTTCATGCGTAGTTGCACCGAACGTGCACCGATGCGTGAACCATTTCGGTTAATAAACAATGCTTGCTCGTCTTCCTTAATCAGCATTTCGCGAGCCTGCATCCATGTTTGTAAAGCCGCGATAGCGTGGCTGCCTATCGGAACTATACGTGTCTTGTTACCCTTGCCTGTTACCCGGACCGAGCCATCATTAAAATCCAGTGCAGTGGGTTCCAGCCCGATCAGCTCAGCTAGTCGCAGGCCGGACGAATACAGCAACTCAAACATGGCTTTGTCACGCAGCGCAAGAACGTCATTATTGGTGGGCAGATCCACCATGCGCACTGCTTCATCCGGTGACAGAGTATGCGGCAGGTTGCGTGCTGATTTGGGCGCACGCAAACCGTTGCAGGGGTTGCTTTTAAACCGGTGATCTCGAATCAGATAGGTAAAAAATCCGCGCCAGGCAGACAACATGCGTGCCAGGCTTTTTCCACCCAGGCCGGCACCGTGCAGTTGTGCAACAAAACGGCGGATTTGATGGCTCTGCAAATCCGCGAGTTGCGTTTCACCGGCAGCATCAAACAGCTGCCGAAGATCGCGCGTGTAATTTTCTATGGTCAGTGGTGAGTATTGCCGTTCGTTGCCGAGATAAGCCAGATAACCCGCCAGCAATGCCTGCCTCGCCGGGGTTAGGTTTTGCGTGTTCATGTGCTAATTGGTTTGCACAGCGCGACTGATAATTTCAGCGATGCGCTGTAAAAACACCGTTCCCATTTCGGGATAGAAACGTTGCGCGTCTTCGCTGGCGAGTATCAGCATGCCGATAGACTGGCTTTCATTACGCAACGGCAGGTAGGCAAAGGAGCGCAGATGACCGGCGCTTTCACCAAACCAGGATTGCGTATCGTGCACCGCCTGGTGGGCGCACACCGGCAGTTTATGTTCGTCAGCGAAGGCGATAATTTCTGCGCTGGGCGGTTGTGACTCCCACAGATGAATAACCGCATGCGGAATGGAGAATATTTCACAAAGCTTGCGGGTTGCGGTATCCAGCAACAATTCCGAAGTTCTCGCACCCACTAACTCAAGCGTATATTGATGCACCTTGCTTTGCAGGGCTTCATTATCCTTGGCGATTTCCATCCAGTCGAATAATTTTTTTTCCAATTCTTTGACCCGCTCGCGCAACATCAACATTTGTCGCTCCGAAAGCGAGACTGTCCTGCCGCCATAGGGATGTGGAATAACCAGCTCAGTCAATAACTCGGCATGTTGATTGAAAAAATCCGGATTTTTTTGCAAATATTCCGCGACGTTATCTGACTTCATATTCATCGATACAGCCCTTATAAATTAATTTCGCCTTCAAACACGGTGATGGCCGGGCCGGTCATAATCACCGGCATATCGCCACCTTCCCAGCCTATGGTCAGCACGCCACCGTGTGTCGCTACTTGCACTACGCTATCCAACAGACCGCGCCGTATGCCACTGACAACGGCAGCACAGGCGCCGGTACCGCACGACATGGTTTCGCCCGCGCCGCGCTCATACACACGCAGCCTGATATGACCCCGGTCTATCACTTGCATAAAACCGGCATTGACGCGCTTGGGAAAACGCGGGTGATTTTCAATCAGGGGACCCAGGGTTGCAACAGCAGCCTGTTCAATATCATCGACAATATGTACCGCATGCGGGTTGCCCATCGAGACGGCGGTAATTTGCAGGTTTTGATTATTTACCTGCAGCGACTGTATCACGTCATCCTTATCTGTTTCAAACGGGATGAGTGCCGCATCAAAAATGGGCTTGCCCATGTTGACCGTCACCCTGCCGTCTTCTTCCAGGCGCGGCGAGATCAGGCCGCTTTTGGTTTCCACAACGATTTCGCGTTTGCTGGTCAATTTGTGGTCATGCACGAAACGCACAAAGCAGCGCGCGCCGTTGCCGCACTGTTCCACCTCACCCCCGTCCGCATTGAAAATAAGATAACGGAAATCCGCCTCTTCATTGTTCGATTTTTTAACCAGCAAGATCTGATCACAGCCTATGCCGAAATGCCGGTCTGCCAGCAATCTCAATTGCTCCGGCTTCAGATAAACATCCTGGCGCACGCCATCAATAACTACAAAGTCGTTACCTGCGCCGTGCATTTTGGTGAATTTTAGTTTTATCATTTGAGTTGTTTGTATCGAAAACAATCAGTGGTATGGTCATTGACCATGCCGGTCGCCTGCATAAACGCGTAACAAATGGTGGAGCCGACAAATTTGAATCCGCGACGTTTAAGTCCCTTGCTCATCGCATCTGACACCGCCGTGCTTGCGGGAACATTGCTTAACCTGGCCCGGTGATTTTGCACTGGCTTGCCGTCCACAAAACGCCAGATAAATTGATCAAAACTGCCAAACTCATCCTGCACAGCCAGATATTTTTGCGCATTGAGCACGGCAGATTGCACCTTCAAACGGTTACGCACGATACCGGCATTTTGCAACAATGATGCTGTTTTACGCTCATCGTAGCGGGCAACACGTTCCACTTCAAAATTATCAAACGCCTCGCGATAGGACTCGCGTTTTTTCAGTATCGTTATCCAGCTCAATCCTGCCTGTGCACCTTCCAGCGTCAAAAACTCAAACAGCGCGC
>JANXWX010000212.1 GCA_025350915.1 Nitrosomonadales bacterium | reverse complement strand
AGCGCGCCCGAGATCAAACGGATACTTGTAAATGTCGCAGGGTCAATGCTCGTATGTTTTAGCGCGATGCGGCATAGCAGCGAATTACCGGCAAACGCAACCATGGCAAGCGTGGTCAGGGTTAGTATGCGGACAGATGTCAACTTAACTCTCCTTGAAAAGCAGCAAACATCTGTGAATTAACTCGCGTTAATTTATGTTCGGCATAGACCATATAGCACGCCGTCTCGCAATAAATCCTGCTTAACCCTTGAGGGTAGACTCAATGCGGCTATCCGGCACAAACCACAAGGCCGCCACCCCAAAATAGATACTCATGGAAATCCACTCGTTTAGAAAAGCCAAGGGTATGGCTGCCGCATAGGCAACAACAGAAATTTTACCCTTGATATCTTTTCCAATTGCTTTGGCCAGCATTGAGTTTTTACCCTGGTGCTTCACCAGCACGCGCACCAGATTGTAGTACGCCACACCGGCCATCAACAGGACGACACCATACAGCGCAACGGGTATGCGGTGAAAATGGTTCTCCCCCATCCAGCCCGTCACAAAAGGAGTCAGTGAAAGCCAGAATAATAAATGCATATTTGCCCACAGGGTGGGGCCATTCACTTGCTGAATGGTGTGCAGCAGGTGATGGTGATTGTTCCAGTAAATAGCGATATAGGTAAAGCTGAGGACATAGCTGATAAACACCGGGATCAGGGGTTTAAGCGATACAAGCTGATCGCCATGCGGCACCTTCATCTCCAGCACCATGATCGTGATGATGATTGCAATGACACCATCACTGAACGCTTCCAGACGGTTTTTCCCCACTTTTAAACCCCTTTAAAAATTCGCTTTCCAGACAACTATCGTATCTTCAATATCACCTTCTTTGAAATCCGCATAAAACTTTTCAGCTGAAAAATTGGGCACGTTTTTCTCAAGAAGCGCGATCAACTTTTTATCCATGCTGTTGCGGTTCAAGGTAATGACGCTTCCAGAAGCAGCAATAAATTCCCACTCACAGACAAAGCCAACCACGGCATGATAATGAAACCGGATCGTCGCCAACCCGACAACGGGTAATCGCTCAACCCGCCATTTTTGTTTTTTAATCAGCACGCCATCCTCAAAAAATAGCGCGTCTGGCCACAGGTAATAAACCACCCAGGCAAAACCTGCTACGACCACCAGTAAAATTATTATAGTGAAAGTTAACATTGGCAGGCCTGGTACCACACACCGCATTTGGGCTCAACAAGTGAAAACATACATACCCTACTGATCAAGCCTGAAAGTTCCCTGTCGAGAAATTAAAATCAGCGATCAACTATGTGGCTTTTCACCCATCACAAGACGAGAAAATATCATCCCGGGACAAATACCCGTGATAGCGGCAAAAGTAAGGAATGCGGCAGGCACATATAACAGCCAGTGCGCAACAGCAAAGCCGGTTAACCATATACCCGCCCAGATTACAGAGGCAACCACCAACAAGAATAAACGCATCGATTTACCAACCATATATTTACGCATTTTCAGACTCCTGTATAAAGATTAGTTTCATAGCATGGTTTGCCACCCTACAACTTAATTCCCGCTCACCTAACATCTTTCAGATTGAAGTGCGAATTTTCAATCAACCCAAAACGGTTTCCAAATGGATCTTTTACGGCGGCAACTTTGATACCTTCTCCCACTTCAACAACGGGTTCAAGTGACGTTGCACCCAAGGCCAGCATGCGGGCATAGGCCACTGCAATGTCCTTAACGCCCCATAAGGGTTGCGGGCCGGTGATGCCCGGCTGCGCATTCGGTAGCAAGCCAAGCTCAAAGCCCCCCACCGTAAAACCGACATAAAAGGGCTCATCAAAGTAAGGAGGCAGCTCAAGCATAGTTGAGTACCAGCGCTTAGCGGCATCAAGGTCTGGAACCGGGTAGATAACCGTACGCATGCCAAGAATCATAACGTTGCTCCCTATTATTTGACTACGCTAAGTTGGGCAGCTATTCAATTGATGCCAACGCTTGTGCTACTCCTGGCCCAGGTCCGCGTCATCCGCCAGCGCATAGTCACCCCGGTTAAACGCTGCGATAACCGCTTCTGCCTCTGCTACGCGCATCTCGGGTACGCGAATACGCACACCACCAACCGCGATCGACAATAACGAATTGGTTTGTACCATATTGGAATCAGCAACAATAGCGGTTATGCCGGCGGCTTCCAGGCACATGCTGACAATATGCGCATCAATAGGATTTAAATATTGCGCGACCGTGACATAGTCGCCTTCGTATTTTTCATCTACATACCAGGTGCCAACAGAATCGGACACCTTAGAGCCTGTCTTTGCCTTGACAAACTTTAACGCCATCCACTTTTGAAACATGTGCGGGATAGGTATTTATTTTTCGTTTTGCTGCACCGGGCGCAATCTCATACAGGCTAACAACACAGTTCTGGTTTACGTTTTCTATATTTAAAATATACTCATTGCCTTTGTTTGCATAAAACATCTCGGCACTGTCGCAGCTATTGATTCCGTATGCCCTGGTTATATGAACAAAAACATCCTTGCCCTGCTCAATCGGCATAGAAAAATCTTTATCGTAAACATCTGGCAGCACGTTTTTGCCAAACTCACCACATCCTTTTTTATCCTTCGTGGCAATTTGCATATATCCATTTTCCCACTGCGAGGTGAACACCGGTATGGTGAGCTTTCCGGCTACAGAATAATCCACCCGGCCAGCTTTATCATTTGAGCTGGCACAACCGCCCAGTGCTAATACAACCGACAAAAACATCAATATTTTTTTAATCATTGTTTCATTCCTTATTATTAAAAATTGGGGTTTCAAGCTTCGCACTGTAATCTACAAATTGGTGAAGCCTTGCTATCGATTTATTAAACTGACATTGCATGGCATTGCTGATTAGCGTGCTTATTTTTGCTTTTTTAGTGGTAACGTTTGCACAAATTGACGACATTGGCATCCCATGCTGACAAATCATTGTCCTCTTCAAATCCCTGAGAATCAACGTAAACATATCCCTTCATCGGTTTTCCGGTGAAATCCATTTCACGCACGTGCGGCCTGGTAAGCGCCGATTCGTAAGCCGGCGGCCCGACGCAGGCCATTAAAACATCCCCGACAATACCGACAAACATATATCCACGCGACATAAAAGCCAGGCCGCCAAACACCTTTTTCTCGGTAATATCTTTCTGGCCCTTGAGCGTATCTCTTAACCTATGTCCCTGACCGTTCACGTTAGGCATGATGCGACCACCATTCCTCGGCACGCGGCAATGCTTCTAGCACTTGCTTTGCACATAGATCAAACTGTCCTTCATCGTACCGAAACCATGCATCGACTCCGCCACCAGCGTGAGGCTGTATTCGATGCCGTTTGTCAGGGTCGATATCCCACGCTGTGACGTGCTGTGGTGTGATGACTTCACCCCAGTGGGTAGTAACACCATCCTTGGGACTATGAGAAATTTCGATAACAAACCCTCCACCGTGCCTATCAAACTGGAACGAGAGTAAGTCGATACCATTTTAACTGCCCGACGAAAATGTGGAAACGAACCTCTGAATGAAGCAGACCGCAGCCTTGGCACGACAGTAGACTTGAGTTCGGTCTCCATTGATTTACGCAAAGTCAGCATATGAGTGCCCAACGAAAGTTAAGGGGCGCCGCGCTTTTGCGGCGTCCCGCTCGAACGCCGTTGGGCCATGCTGCACTTTGCAACGAAGAACCGAACCCAGCACACTAAAAAAAGCAGTGAATGATAAGTTACCACTGCACCCAATAACTGCTAAATTTTACATCAACAAAACTTTCAGACTGCGGAAAACCAAAAACTGACAACCAGAATTCAAACACTCAGACTACTTTAAAACTGTAAGCAGAACTCACACTAATTACCGCAGGGCCCAACGTAGAATTAACCGGCTCCGCGCTTTTGCGGAGTCCGGGTTGAATGTCGGGTTAGACTTGACGGCAACTCTACAAGCCGCCCGGACACAAACTTGTGAAGTACGCTGGCGATCAGTGTCTGGTATGGCATACCCTCTTCAAGCGCTCGCGCTTGAATATCCATCAGGTCGGGCGTGGATAGGCGAATATTGACCCGCTTCTCCTTGAGAAAAGTAGCTGTAGCAGCGGCTTTGAATTTTGCCAATTTTGCTTTTGAAGGGGAGGTGGACTTGAGTTCGCCCTTTTCGTAGGCATCCAAAATTTCTTTCTCAAATGCGTCAAGTTTTTTCATCAGGGTTGCTCCTCAGCAAGTAGTCTCGGGTAGCTTTTCTGCTTGGAATCACTGTTTTCAAGAAATAGTGATCCGGCTCTTCAATGTAAGGCACCAAGTAGACATAGTTATCAAATGCCACGACAAGAACGGACTGATTTGGATATTTTCCCGCGTTCGGGTGGCGCAATTCATCCAGCAAACCATCTGCCTCAATCGCAAGCGCTATCACTTCAAATGAAATGCCACGCCCAACTTTCAGCGCCTCGTTCTTATCGGGGTTCCAGCGAAATGGTTTCATGCGGCATTTTACCGCGATGTGTGCCTATTGTCACCTTTGCTATGGGAGATCTAACGCATAGCAAAGGGGCGCGCCGTAGGCACGTCCCAGCCCCCGAAGGGGGCGAACTCGAGGCAGGGTTAGGGTATGTCTCAACGAAAGTGCGGTATTCAGGGCTACGGGTGTGGTGCATTAAGTTTTGGTAGGGCGAGAATTAACTTAATGAAAAGGTTAAATAAAACCCAAGGCATCCAAATAGTAACGAGGCCGTACTTTACGGACAATGTTGAATTGCATGTCAAAGCGCGTACCGCACAGGCCAACCAGATACGCGGCTTGCTCTCTGAATTTGGCATTGTGATTCCGCAGGGCATCCATGCCGTATTCAAGAAAATACCGGACATACTGGAAGATGCCGAGAACGAATTGCCCGGCACCTTCCGCCATCTCATTACACGGCTGGCAGACAATCTAAAAGAAATGGATCACCAGGTCGATGAGCTGGAAAAGCAAATCAACCTGTGGCACCGGCAGAATGAGGCCAGCCGCAAGCTGGCCGATATACCGGGCATCGGCCCCATCACCGCCAGTGCGATTGTGGCAACCGTTGGCAAGGCACAAGAATTCAAGAATGGCCGTCAACTGGCGGCGTGGATGGGCTTGGTACCGCGACAAAGCTCCAGCGGAGGCAAACAGAACCTGCTGGGCATCAGCAAGCGGGGCGACACTTACCTGCGCACCTTGCTTATCCACGGCGCACGTTCTGTCATTTACCATGCGGGTAACAAAGCCGAGCCGGATAGCTGGCTGAATAAGCTTGTAGGCAGGCGCAACAAAAACATAGCCGCAGTTGGCCTCGCTAACAAGAATGCACGGATCATCTGGGCACTGTTGGCCCATGACAGAATATTCCACCCTGATTACACACCGACAGCAATCGCTGTCGCTGCATAATCAGGGCGGTTGGGTA
>JANXWX010000205.1 GCA_025350915.1 Nitrosomonadales bacterium | reverse complement strand
GCTACAGCTTTTGACAATGTGTTCTTGATTGCTTCGGGACATTCCATAATGTTCATAAAGCTGTTGCTGCCCATCATTTTTAATGTAGGGAAGTTCATGGCGATACGGAAACGTGCATATAGTGCGTATACTTTATTCCCTGATACTAGGACTTCGTAGGGTAAGTGAGCGGTTGATTTGATATCCTGAAAGTCGATGACACTCATAATGTACTGGTCTGCTTCCGGGGCGCCCGTCATCAGTGTTCCAAACTGCTCATCCTGGCCGGGGGCAACTTCTTTTGTTACCTTGGTTGAACCAGGCTTACCGGCCATCGCTACGCCAAACAATGCCTCCTGCTTGCCCGGTACATCAACACGATATACTTTGGACACACCTTCATGTTTTGCGGCAAGGGCTGTTTCAACTCCGGCGATAGCTTCTTCATAACTTGGATACTCTGCCAATACATTGGGTTCGTCAAAATATTCCATGCCGAACATATAGTGGTACTTACGCATTTTGCTAGCAGTTGCACCCTTGCCGCCATATTCCTCAACTTTTCCCAATGCTTTCTCCAGGCTGGCATAGACATCTTTCAGGTCACCCTTCATGCGATAGGCATTGGCCATATATATCGGGTTGGTGTAGCTGACTTGAACTTCATTTTTTACTTTGGTAATGGCGACGCGTTGTGCTGCGCCAAAACCGCCGTGTTCAGATGCGGCTGCATTTTTCTTTAATTCATCGTTGGTGACGATAAGAATCATCGCAGCAGGGTAAGGGGAGTAGGTACCTACAATGGTAAAGCCGTTGGCGGTCAACGCTGCCTTTGCGGCTTCTGTCTTTGTAGCCACGACACCTGGTCCTTTTGAGGCCAGGACAAATGGCTTCAGCAATTCATCTTCGGCCATCGCAGCTTTGACGCCCAATAGCATGAACATTGCAAAAAAGATTACTTTTATTCTATTCATTCTTCTTCCCCTCATAAGTAGTTGTTGAAACTTCCCTTGTAAAGCGCTTTCCTGTACAACCCTGCAATAATGCTACATTCCATTCAATTTGTGTACTGAATTTTATTTCCAATTTATCAAGGAGATGGTTTAAACCAGGCCAGTTTTTCACGAAGGCTAACCACACCGCCGATAATGATCAGCGTGGGCGCATGCAGTGTTTTAACTTCAGGATTTTTTGGCAGTGAGGCCAGGTTTCCACTGACGACCCTTTGTTGCGGGGTTGTGCCTTGCTGAACGATCGCTGCAGGCGTGTCTGCAGGCAGGCCATGTTGTATCAGCTTGGCGCAGAGCATTTCCAGTCCCTGCAAGCCCATGTAGACAACAATCGTCTGTTTGGGGCGCGCCAGCATCTCCCAATCCAGGTCCATGCTGTCATCTTTAAGGTGTCCTGTCACAAATACACAAGACTGTGCGTAGTCACGATGGGTAAGAGGAATGCCGGCATAGGTAGAAACACCTGATGCCGCGGTGATGCCCGGCACAACCTGAAAATTGATTTTATGCGCGGCGAGTTTTTCGATTTCTTCACCACCTCGCCCAAAGATAAAGGGATCTCCACCTTTAAGGCGCAACACACGTTTGCCTTCAAGAGCCAATCGCACCAACAAGTCGTTAATGCCTTCCTGCGGCAAGGTATGATTGCCGCGCATTTTGCCGACAAAAATGCGCTCGGCATCACGACGAGTCATCTCCAGTATTGGTTTCGAGACGAGGTTGTCATACAAAACCACATCCGCTTTTTGCATGAGCCGAAGCGCCTTGAATGTCAGCAAATCCGGATCGCCGGGGCCTGCCCCCACCAGAAACACTTCACCAACCGCATTGGGATTGCCTTGTTTTTCACTTTCTATCATTGCGTGAAGCATGGTTTCAGCGCCAGCTTCATCGTCTGAAAATATTTTCTCTGCGATAGGGCCTTCAAATACATTTTCCCAAAAAATCCTTCTTTTAGGCGGATGCGTAATATTGGCTTTTACCAAGGCGCGGAAGCGCGCCGAGAATAATGCTAATTTGCTGTAAGCCTGCGGAATCATGGTTTCAAGTTTACCCCGCAACATACGTATCAATACCGGGGATGCGCCGCCACTGGAGAAGGCAACAACAACAGGCGAACGATCCAGAATCGACGGTACGATAAAGCTGCACAAAGCGGGATTATCTACAACATTGACAGGAATATTACGCTGCTTGGCGTCTGTGGATACCAACTCGTTTGTTTCTTGTTCGTCTGTTGCGGCGATAACCAGTGTATGTCCATCCAGACAGGATGCGCGATAGCGTTCGGCAATATGGGTTACGCCCGCAAGGCTGGCGAAATCCGCTGACAAGTCGGGAGATACGATCGTAACGAGTGCGCCTGCTTGTATCAACAGTGTTGTTTTACGGAAGGCAACATCCCCTCCGCCTATGACAAGGCAGCGTTTGCCTTTTACATCTAAAAATATGGGTAAATAATCCATTTCAATATCAGCTCTTGTTCAAAATATTAAGTCGCAAAAATTGCAATCCAGATTAATGCGAGGAATGTAGTTCGGTTACCTTGCCGGTTTGCTTCAGCTTTCTGATAAACGCTACAAAACGTTCAGCCCAGGGGTTGCTGTTCACACTGCGAAGGTGTGCATAGCATGCCAGAAGATTGTTTTTTAGATAGCCATCATGTAGTCCATCTATTCCATGCCCGCGTGCTACCCGATAGACAAACTTTGTATCTTCAGGAAGATTCTCCAGACTTGAATAATGAAACTCATGTGCCTTGATATTTTCCACCTGCTTTGTGTTGCGTGGCCAGGGATGTGGCGTGTTCTCGGATAATTGAACATAGCCTCTCCCCACAGGTCTGTTGTGCATGATTACATCCCCCGGTATGGCACCTACCATGGTATGCGTGTTACCTTTGTATGTGATTTGCCTGGACAGGTACATGAGCCCGCCACACTCGGCATAAACCGGCATGCCTTTGTCTATCGCATTTTTGATGTCGTTACGCATTGTGATATTGGCTTCAAGTTCTGCGGCAAAAACTTCAGGAAAACCGCCACCAATAAACAGGCCGTCCATCTGTGGCAAGCGCTTATCCCGTGTAGTGTCAAAAGGAATAATTTCTGCACCGGCCGCAGTCAGGGCATCCAGATCGTCAGCATAGTAAAAACCAAATGCGCGATCCTGGGCGATGCCAATTTTTACTTTGCTGCCGGCAGGAAAAATTTGTTGTTTTGCAGTTGATGGTGGTGATTTTAAAGGCGGCCTGTTTGCTAAGGTGATTAATTTGTCCAGCTCAACCTGGTCTTCGATGGCGTCACCCAGTGTTTTGATTTTGGCGGCGGTTTCCTGTGATTCATTGCTGGGCATCAGTCCCAGGTGACGCTCGATGATGGATAGACGATCATCATGTTGTATTGCGCCAATGACCGGCACATCAGTGTAGTGTGCGATAACGGCTCTCAGCTTGGATTCATGGCGGCTTCCACCCAGATTGTTCAGGATGACACCGGCAATATTTATATCCTTGTCAAATGACTGGTATCCCAAAATCAGGGGAGCGATTCCGCGTGTCATGCCACGCGCATCAATCACCAGCACCACGGGTAAATCGAGGGTTTTGGCCAGTGCGGCATTGCTGTTGCTGCCATCCAGAGCAAGACCGTCGTAGAGTCCTTTGTTGCCTTCTACCAGATTGAATTCGGAACTATTATTTATGAAGGACGAGATAACTTCCTCGTGATCCATCATGTAAAAATCAAGATTGCGACAGCCCCTGCCGCTGGCCTGTGACAGCCACATCGGGTCTATATAATCCGGCCCTTTTTTGAAAGGTTGTACGGAAATACCACGCTGCTTGAGTGCGGCACATAGACCTATACTAACGGTGGTTTTTCCGGAAGATTTGTGGGCGGCAGAAATCAGCACCCGTTTCATGGCGTTAATCGGGGTTTTTTGTCGCTACAACTGCAACATCATGGGGCATGGTTTTGAAAATTCTTGCGCCTATCAGGGTGATCAGATAGGCGATTGCCAATCCACCCATACCCAGTTGAACTTCGGGTAGCGAGGGAATATAACGGGCAATAGCGCCATCACCAAAACTGCTGCTGACTTCATAGCCGGGGAAGATAGAAAGCGGGAAAGCTTGTCCGCCGATGATCAGCACATACAGAAACGCGAAGCTGCCAATGACGACCAGGGATGAAGCCGTTACGATAGATTTTGTACCACCCATGCCAGGTAAATAAACGAGCGCCATCGGGAGAATGCTACCGATTAGTACATAGCCGCCCCAGAACAGTAAGGGATAGATACCACCATCGCGCAGGATAAACATTTCAAACGCTGTTTGCTTGGCAAAGTAAAGATTGGTCATGTGATAGGCAGCGACGAGATACAGGGAACTGACAACAAATAGACCCAGTAAATTTTTCATGCGCTTCTGAATAGCGGGATCAATCACCTTGTCGTTCCAGGTATACATGGCCGCTTGAGCGAGCAGGAACACGGCCATTCCCCAAGCAAATGAAAGTACGATAAACATAGGTGGCAGCAAGGCTGACGCATAGGCCTGACGAACAACCAGAAATGCGAATATCAATCCGGTACCTGAAGTTAGAATCACACGCCATGCGAACATGGCCAAGCCTACGGGTTTAGTCCATGCATACATGCGCTTTTCCATGGAGGTCCACAGGTAAACGACTGCCAGGCCGAAGAAGCCGCTGTACAGAAAAATGTTCCACGCAAATACAGAGGTCGGATTGAAATAGGTAGCTGCAATAATAATACGGTCAGGGCGACCAAGATCCAGCATCAACACTGCCAAACCTCCCGCCAGTAAACCGATTGCCATAATACCTGCCAGGGGTGTTCTGGATTTGTAAACGGTTTGCCCGAACACCGTGCCAATTGATCCGATATTAAGCACGCCCGAAGCCGCTACAACCATGAAAATCGCAAAAACGTGTGGCAGACCCCATACAACTTTGTTATTCATACCGGAGACGATATGTCCATGTTCTTCCATGTTGTGCATGCCCAGATAACCCAGAAATACAACAAACAAGCCCAGAGCAGCCAGGGCATAAAAGTAGCGTGATTCGTTGCGTGAAAAGGATGCAGTTGACATGTGATTATATTCCTTCGTAACGGACGCCTGTATTCAGCCCCAGATCAGCTCTGATTTGGGTTGAAGTCACAGCGCGAATGCGTTTTGCAATTGCGCTTTCAGGATCGTTCAGATCGCCAAACAGAATGGCATTATGTCCGGCTTTTGCGCAAGCCTCGGCGCAGGCTGTTGTTTCGCCCTTGTCGATACGGTGTACACAGAGCGTACAGCTCTCAACGGTACCTTTGCCGCGTGGTACTTCCGGTTTCTGATCGGTAAGCACTTCGTGTACAAACGACCTTGCCTGATAGGGGCAGGCCATCACACAATAGCGACAGCCGATACAGGTATGTTTGTCTACAAGCACGATACCGTCAGCACGCTTGAATGATGCCTGGGTAGGACACACATCGACGCAAGGCGGATGCTCACAGTGCTGGCACATCATGGGCAAAGAGGAAATACGTCCCGTGAAGTTGTCCTTTAATTGTACCTTTCTGATCCATTGGGAATCAGTCGGCTTGGTGCCCCCAGACAAACCATTTTCGGTGTTGCAAGCGGTCACACAATCGGTGCAACCTGATTCACATTTGTTGTTGTCTATCAGCATGCCCCAGCGTACTTTATTGCTGGCCGCTTCTCCTAGTGGACGCCCATGTGCCAAATCATACAGCAACATGCCGGGTGCAATTGCCAAGCCGGCAAGACCTACCGATGACTTGGCCAGGAAATCACGGCGATCAAGATTAGTTTCATTCATTTGCTTGCCTCCGCCGTTACTTTTCGCTTGTTAGCATGGCACTCGAAACAATCCAGTTTAACCGCTGCGTAAGCATGACACCCCTGGCAGAATGCCTCGTTGCTACCCAGCACACTGTTGGTCTTTTGGCCCGCATGACATTCAACACACTCAGCCAGACTGTATTTTTGTCCGCGTATACCTTTGCGCATGGTTTCATCACGTTGGTGCTTGAGCAGATTCATATGCGTTTTGCGCATTAATGTATGATCCGGCTCGACGCACTGTCCGCCTTTACCTATATCAAGATGAGGTACGGGTGAATTATCCGCGGCGTGAACAGCCGCCGCGAAAAACATCGAGAAAAGGAACGCGGTGAGTCGACGTGCCATAATCATTATTCACCCAGGCCCATTTGAATATAACCAGTCGGGCAAACGTCAGCACAAATGTGGCAACCGATGCACTTGTCGTAGTCGGTGTCCACGTAGCGGCCGAGTGTTGATTTGGCCTTCGGCACACGGAAGACGGCAATCTGCGGGCAATACACCACACAGTTGTCGCACTCAAAGCACATACCGCAACTCATGCAACGTTTACCTTCTTCTACTGCCTGTTTCTCAGACAGGGCTTCAATACGCTCCTCGAAGTTGCCCAGTGCAGTTTGCTTGTCCAGCGTAATGATGTTGCGCTGTATACGCGGCGTAAAGGCAAAGTGACCCAGGAACAATTCTTCATGAGGAATAACATAACGATCTGAACGGTTGTCAAAGTTATGTACCGCTGCAGTAGAGTGATCCGTACCACGGATAGGTTCGTGTGATTCGGTGATGGGCAAACCTTTTTCCAGCATTTTCCTCATCAAGTCAAATTGGTGCGCATCGATTTTTGGGCGTTTGCCCAGCTCTTGTCCAGCCAGGAACTGATCGATGCCATCCGCCGCAATAGAACCATGGCCAATTGCGGTCGTTAACAGATGCGGCTTGATCACGTCACCACCGGCGAAGATGCCTGGTTTGCCAGCAATCTGGTAGTTTCTGTCAGTCGTAATGGCACCTTTGCCATTGTCGAATTCTTCCAGACCGGTAAAGTCGACAGCCTGTCCGATCGCAGAAACGATCAGGTCGGATTCAATATCAAATTCTGAACCCTCAATTTTTTTGATGTCGAGTTTGCCGCCCGCAATTTTCGCTTCGCAACGTGCGACACGCAATGCTGTAGCACGACCATTTGTTTTGACTACGCCAACCGGCATCAAACCACCTTCAATCGAAATACCCTCAGCCAGTGCTTGATCGATTTCGTGTTTATTCGCTGCCATTTTATCTACAGCGAAAATTGATATCAGGGTAACTTCAGCGCCCTGCTTTGCGGATATTGCTGCCACGTCCTGTGCCATATGGCCTGCAATTGCTTTTTCCAGATCGGTAGGATTTGCCTTTTCGATATGGCCCAGACGACGAGCAACCGTCGCAACGTCGATAGAGGTATCACCACCACCCACAACGACAACGCGTTTGCCAACGTGCTGCAGACGACCCTGGTTAAACGCTTCAAGGAATGACGTAGCTGTTACTACGTTTGGTGCATCGGAATCCGGTACTGGCAACGCACGACCGGATTGCGCACCCATACCCAGGAACACCGCGTCAAAATCTTTGCGAATTTGTTCCAGCGTAATGTCTTTGCCGACACGGCATTTCATCCGGGTTTTAACGCCCAACTCAATAATGCGGTTAATTTCTGCATCCAAAACTTCACGAGGAGTACGGAAACCAGGAATACCATAACGCATCATGCCGCCCAAGAATTCGTGGTCGTCAAAAATTGTCACATCGTGACCTTTTAGCACTAGTTGATAGGCGCATGAAAGTCCACCAGGACCGCCACCCAAAATGGCAACTTTTTTGCCCGTTGGCTTGCTGGTATTGACATACTTAAGATTGTTGGTGGTTGCATAATCACCCAGGAAATGCTCAACCGAGTTAATACCCACATGGTCTTCAACTTCGTTACGATTGCAACCAGACTCACAAGGTGCCGGACACACGCGACCCATTACCGATGGGAATGGATTGGCTGATGTCAGTCTGCGCCAGGCATATTCCTGCCAAGGCACACCTGCGGGAGGCTTTTCGGTACCGCGTGTGATCGCCAAATATCCGCGTATATCTTCGCCTGCCGGACAGCTGCCCTGGCAAGGTGGAGTGGACTGTATATAAGTTGGACACTTATAGGTGTAGCTGGACTGAAAAATATGATCACGCAAGGGCGTACCTTTTGAGTCACCATCTTTGTAGCGTCGGAAATTAAGAACTTTTTCTTCAGTAGTCGTAGACATTTACTTTCTCCTAGAGTGAAACTAATTTTTTATTTGTCGCCAAGCTTGATTGCATTGCTGACCAGTTGGTGAACACCGCCAATCAATCGCCTGTCGAAACCGTAATAGGGCAATACTTTTGTAAACTGTGATTTGCATATCGCGCAAATGCAGGCCATAAAATTGACGCCGTGTGCGTCTACCACATGTTGCAAAGCTTCCATGCGTGGCAGTGATCCTTTTACTCGAATATCGAGCAAGTCGTCTGTCAGCAAGCCGCCGCCGCCGCCGCAGCAGAATGTTTGTTCATGTGTTGTGCCATCAGGCATCTCATGAAAATGGTTGGCTACTGCCTTAACGATATTGCGGGGAATTTCAAATTGTCCGCCATACATATCACCCATACCGGATCCACGTGCAACGTTGCATGAGTCATGGAAGGTAATGATGTGTTTGTCGTTCGCTTCCTTGTCAAAGGTAATGATCTTGCGTTCAGCTAAGTCCCATGTCAGTTCGCAAATATGCATAGGCTGCTTGTAGCGATGATCCAGCTGTTTTTGCAGTTCGATAGCGTAGGGGTCATTCGCACCATCACCCACGCCGATCAGGGTATTCCAGAAACTGTAGGCTACACGCCAGGCGTGGCCACATTCGCCCACAACAATGCGCTTTACCCCTAATTCAAGCGCTGCCTGGCGAATGCGCAATGCAACTTTGCGCATTTGCTCATAGTTGCCTATAAAGATACCGAAGTTGCCCGCTTCTGATGCCATGGAAGACAGTGTCCAACTGATCCCCGCAGAATGGAAAACTTTTCCGTAGCCTATCAGGCTGTCAATATGTGGCTCAGCGAAGAAATCAGCCGACGGTGTGATCAACAACACCTCAGCGCCTTTGACATCCAGCGGAAAACGGATATCGAGACCGGTATCTTCCTTTACGTCTTCTTCCAGGCCCTCAAGGGTGTCGATGAGCGCTGCTTTTGGAAGTCCAAGGTTGTTACCGATGACGTGTACTTTGCCGATAATCTCGTTTGAGTATTTCTGGCCGTATCCCGCGGCATCCAGTATTTCACGTGCAGCCATGGTAATTTCAGCTGTGTCGATTCCGTAAGGGCAAAATACAGAACAACGACGACATTCGGAACACTGGTGGAAGTAGTTATACCACTCGTTTAAAACATCACGTGTCAGATCTCGCGCACCGACCAGCTTTGGAAATATTTTGCCTGGCAACGTGAAGTAACGGCGATAAACACTGCGCATCAAATCTTGTCTGGCAACAGGCATGTTTTTTGGATCACCGGTGCCGAGGAAGTAATGACATTTATCCGAACAAGCACCGCAATGGACGCAAGCATCCATATAGACTTTTAATGAGCGGTATTTGCCCAGTAACTCACCCATTTTGCCAATTGCTCTATCGTGCCAATCTTCAACTTCCTGGCCCGGGAATCCTAAACCAGCTTGAATTTTGTCATTTGCTAGGAATGTTTTTGAATTTTCCATAGCGCCCGGCTTGATAGCGGGTGCTATATTAAAAACGCGATAGGGTGGAGCCTTAATTTCTATAGCCATTATTACTTTCCTGATTCCAATTTTGCTGCCCAGGGTGAAATGTGACGTATGTCCCGAGAGTTTTCCACCTGGTTACGGCTGGGTGAGAAAAACAAGCCCGGAGCGTGTAGCAGTTTGCTGAAAGGGAATATGATCAAGAGCAATGCAATCAGCGACAGATGCGTATAAATCATGGCATCAGTTGGAAGGGGATTGATCGAGAAGCTCATGAGGCCCATAAAGAAACTCTTAATGGCTACGATATCCGTGTGCGTGATGAACTTCATGATCAGGCCAGATACGCCGATGCCAATCAGCAATGCAAGCATCAGGTGATCTGAAGGCGTGGAAATATAGCGAACGCGATCAACTAAAACGCGTCTCGCCCACAATCCCAGCAATCCTGCAACCATCAGGAATCCGGCATAAATGCCGAATGGCTGGATAAATTCAACCCAAGCCCAGACAGGATTAACAAAATAACGAATGTGACGCAGTAATACGAGCGCAAGCCCTGCATGGAACATGGCGCTAAACAACCACGTCCAAAGGCTGGCCTTGAACAGGCTTTGAAAGAGGAATACCTCTCTGGCCATCAGCATGACCACACCAAAACGCGTACGCGGAGCTGGTGTGGTCGGAATTTTTAATGGCGCAGGTATGCGCGCATAAGAGGTAATACGGTATATCAATCCAACAGCAAACAATCCCGCTGCAAAGTAAAAAAGAACTGCGAACATTATTGTCATGGTCATTCAGAATCTAGGTATTGAGCGGGATGTGCAATTTGCCTTCTAATTAAATCAGATGCAACCAGTTGGCTTTGGAAGACCGGCAACTTTACAAGCTTGCTTGCCTGGGCCATATGGGAACAACTCATACAGATACTGGCTAGTACCTTTTTCAGGACCAAATTTTTTACCAATTGCTTTCGTCAGTACGCGTACTGCAGGAGCAATTTGATATTCCTCATAGTATTCACGCAGAAAGTTAATCACTTCCCAGTGGTTGTCAGACATCTCAAGGCTTTCAGTCTTTGCGATGTATGCTGCAACATCCTGATTCCACTCAGCCAGATTGAGAAGATATCCTTCTTCATCGGTTTCGTAGCTTTTACCGTTAACTTCGATATTTGGCATTGTGTTTCTCCTAATGGTTAATACGGGGTGTTATAGCCAAGATTGGCAATTTTTGTTTGCAGCAACGAGATCAACGAAGCCACCGTAGTCTACCGGTGAAACTCCATCAATTACACGGTCAGCAAGACCTCTTGCTTCGAGGTCAGGCATCAAGACGTGAATCTTGAAGCGATTTTGCATTTCGCGTACTTTACCTTCAAGCGCATTACCTTTGGTTGCAGCATAAACTGCATCCTCGATAAGTAGAATTTCTCCTGGTGCAGCAACGCGCAAGCAAGAATCAAAAGCGGCGTTACCCAATACAGATCTGTTAATGATGTGAAGCATGCAATATACCTTTCCGGGAAATTAGAATTTTTAAAGTCACAAGTCGTTAGAAACTAAGTACTACGTCCTGCTGACCCATCAATTCACCCATTTCCTTGCTTGTTAAAACGGTAACATCCACCAGTAAATCTTCCGCGGTAAGGCCGCGCGCATCCATCGATTCTTTTTCAACGTAAAGTTTTTCGATGTCATAACCTTCCAGAGCGCGGTAGGTTGTGGAGAAATTCTTGGTTTCAATTCCTTTGGTTTGTTGACCCTTCTTTAACTGGTAAACACCATCATCAAGAAATACCAATGAAACATCCTGATCAAATGCAGCAGTAATCAGTACAACTTCCAGTGATTCAAGAGCGTAAATAGTGCCATACGGCGCCTTACGATTGACAAACATAAATTTTTTAATATCGCTCATCAGTTTTCCCCTTAATCGCCGAATACAACCAAACGATCAGACTGCACACCCATCTCAACAAGTTGACCCAAACCGGAAATACGGAAGCCGGTCGCCAGGTTCTCGTCTCTGATGCCGCGACGCATGGCCGCAGCAACACAAACTACCAGATCAACTTTATGCTCTTCAGCCAGTTTGCTCCAACGGTTGACGATGTTGCGATCATCCTGCGGTGGTTCAGTCAGTTTCGTGGCGTTATTCACGCCATCGTGATAGAAGAATACTCGATCAACATTATGGCCCTTAGCGATGGCAGCCTTGCAAAACAAATATGCTGAATCACTAGACTGGTGCTGGTAAGGACCTTCGTTCACTACAATTCCAAATTTCATGCAGTAATTCCCCGGATTTCAAGTTAAAAAGAAGCTAAATATTAAAACCGGATGTGTGCACTTTGATTCAGAGAAGCACGCGAGCCTCTCCAGTCATCGATCAGGTATTTGGTAAATGGCAGACCTGTTTTTTCAAAGAACTGTGGCCAGCCAATACGCTCGATCCAGTCAGAAATACGCTCCCAAGGCTTACCGTCTTTCTTGTAAACATTCAGGATGTTTTTGACTACGACACCAACCTCTACCCAGCGAGGTGGATTGTTGGGCAAGCCAGAAGCAACCATCTTCATGAAGGTAGGTTTGCCGCGCGCATTTGAATTCTTACCACCAACCCAGATTGCCAGCTTGGAATGCTCAGGATCATTGATTTGCATTGGAGGGCAGGGAGGATAACAAGCGCCGCAGCACATACACTTGCTCTCGTCGATTTCCAGTGATGGTTTGCCGTTGACCATCGCAGGGCGAATCGCAGCGACCGGGCAGCGTGCAACAACAGCCGGACGCTCACACACGTTGGCTACCATTTCATGGTTAATCTTGGGAGGCTTGGTGTGCTGAACGATAATCGCCAGGTCAGCCTGACCGCCGCAGTTAATTTCGCAGCATGATGTTGACAGGTGAACACGGTTAGGCATTTCTTCTGCCCTGAAGTCGTCAATCAGGTCATCCATCAAAGACTTAACAACACCGGAAGCATCTGTTCCAGGAATGTCGCAATGCAACCAGCCTTGAGTGTGGGCAATCATAGAAATCGAGTTTCCAGTACCGCCAACAGGGAAGCCGTTCTTTTCCAGCTCGGCAATCAGTGGATCAACTTGTTTTGCAGTTGATACCATGAATTCGATATTGGAACGGATCGTGAAACGTACAAAACCTTCCGCATATTTGTCAGCGATATCGCACAATTTACGGATCGTAAAGACGTCCATCTGACGTTGCGTACCAGCGCGTACTGACCAAACTTCATCACCTGTGTGCGAAGTGTGGTGCAACACGCCAGGACGCGGCCTGTCGTGACATTTCCAGTTGCCGTAGTTCTTGATGAACTTGGGATGTAGAAATTGTTTGTTGTCCGGAACGCCACTCTCAACCGGGCGACGCAATGCTGTTTGTGCCATATTTTACGCTCCCATTCCTGCTTGTTTTTTAGCTTTGATTTTTGCAACTTCGTCATCCCAACCGTCTGTACGCACATAAGGATTGGTACGAGGATTTGCAACCATGCTGGCGTCAATTTCAATTTCCATTGCTTCGAGGAAGTTAACCAGACCGATACGTTCAATCATTTCACCAGTACGCTCATGCTCCAGTGCATTCTCGGCAAAGAAGTCAATAGTGCGCTGACCAAGATCAACCAGCTTGTCCATGTCCTCTTCAGTTTCAAGTTTCATGAAGGGGATAACAACTGTGCCGAACAAGTCGCCAATTTTAAGCGTACGTTTTCCACCAACCAGGATTGAAGCGCCTTTGTCTGTACCGGTAGCCAATGCACCCGACATAACGTTAATGCAGTGCATGCAACGTACGCAGTCTTTGTTATCGATTTCCAGTGCGTGGGTGTCGTTTACGGCAACAGAAGAAATGTCCTTGCCCTTCTTAACATTTTTGATCTGCTTTAGTTGAATCGTCTTGGTTGGGCAACGTGCAATCACGTCGTTTACCAACTCGTCCATACCGTGCTTTGCCATCCATTGCTTGGCCATCTTTTCATCGGTGCGAATGTTGTCGCGCCATGTTCCGATTACTGCCATGTCTGCACGCTGAATGGAGTTCATACAGTCATTCGGGCAACCAGAGAATTTGAATTTGAATTTGTAAGGCAGTGATGGACGGTGCATGTCATCGAGGAAGTTATTCAACACGGTGCGATGCGCGTTGGCTTCGTCGTAACAGGAATTCTCGCAACGTGCAGCGCCTACACAGGACATTGAAGTACGTACTGCGGGACCAGCGCCACCCAGGTCGAAACCCAGCTCGTTCAACTCATCAAAGGCAGGCTGTACATTTGCAGTAGTGGCTCCCTGGAACATGATGTCGCCAGATTGGCCGTGGAAAGCGATCAAACCAGAGCCATGCTTTTCCCAAATGTCAGACATTTTGCGCAATACGTCAGTATTGTAGTGCATACCTGCTGGCGGCTGGACGCGCAATGTATGGAACTCTGCAGCATCAGGGAAAACAGCCTCGCCCTTGTCATTTTTCAATTCGGTAAAACGAGGAATAATACCGCCGCCGTAACCGAATACGCCGACAGTACCGCCCTTCCAGAAGCCTTTTTTAGTCGCATAGGACGTTTCCAACTGCCCCATCAGGTCAACAGCCATATCGCTTTGCTTGGCTAGACGCTTGATTCCAGTAACAAAACTGGGCCATGGGCCACTCTCGAGTTGGTCAAGGTTGGGTGTATCATGCTGTTTTTTTGCCATGATGATTCCTTTCGTTAGTAAATTCGTTGGCCCAGACAAAATAGACTGGGACGCAGTTTATTAAAAATTGCAAAAATGGGAAGCTTTGATCCATACGGGATTCAAATCGAAGCTCACTGTTAAGCAACGCACTAAAATCAAACTTTTAGACAGTGCAAAACATAATGCGTTTAGCATGTCTTGAATGATACTTAATTTCAGGGGTGATTAAATAACTCTTATGGGGGGGGCATGCTTACCGATGGTGTTAGCTATTCTCCCCATTGTTAGTTATTTATTCAATATTAATACTATCGAGCACGGTTCAAAATATATAATAACGCAAAACGTAACGCTGCTAACCGCAAAATTTCTGCGGTGACAATTAAATTTAGAGGATAGGATGTCTCAAACCATAGAACTGGATAAGTTTAAAATTCCCCTTGGCGGACAAGAGGTTGAGTTGCAGCAAATTGACCACGCGGCCGGCGGGATGAGCCTTTTGCGTATACGTATACGTGAAGCCAAGCGCTTTACTATTTTTGATGTTGATCCGGTAACAGCCAAGCAATGGGGTGAGACGATGGTCAGTTGGGCCAATGCTCAGTCGGCTGTAGAATGATGGCGAAAGAAATGCTTGATCAGGCTTCAGTCGAAAGCACACGAGAAATTATTGATATCGTGTTTGATCTCGATGGCGCGCAAGTTCCTCAGAATTACCCGTTTGAACTCTGGCCTGAAATAGTACAGTCCTTAGTGTGGTTGAAAGAAGAAAAAAATGTTGGCATTCTTCCGCTAAGAGGTTCGGTTAGTGGTGAAAATTTGCTGCTATCCAAACGTACTAAATTAATTTTGAGAATACCTGCCGACCATGCTGCCCAGACCGCCAAGCTGACCGGCCAGAAAATTAAAATAGGTGGCAATATTTTGCAGGTAGGCGCTGGCAAAGCAAGAATATTGCATGCTGCAACAACATTGCACTCCATGCTGGTTGAAAGTAGCTTGGGTGAGGTGGAATTCCTCGCAGATATGAAGATAAAATTGCAAGGATTAAATGTTGCCTGCAATTTGATTTGCGATAAATACAGAAAAATAAGCAGCGGCAAACAAAGCATTGCAGGCTATGGCCTTGTTTTGCATGACCTCAAACCCCAGGCGTCTTTACTCATTCAACGTACCGGGCTAGGTGGTGCGAGACAATACGGTTGTGGTATCTTTGTACCTTTCAAGGCGATATCGGGCTTGGAACAAGATTGAATTTTATTGTTTGATTTATTTAGGGGGATGGAAAATGTCATATGTTGTTAATGGTGTAGAGCTTGAAACTGATCCAGAAGGTTATTTACTTGAAGCTGACTTTAGCGAGGAAGTTGTTAAGGTAATTGCTGCTGCAGAAGGAATTGAACTTACCCAAAAACATTGGGATGTGCTCAACTATCTGCGTGATCAATATCGCGAACATGGCCATACACCCAACTTCCGTAACATGCTTAAAGGCGTGCAGGAATTTTGGCCTGAAGCTGACAGTAAAGCTTTATACGATCTGTTGCCAACTGGCCCTGCCAAGCAGGGTTGCAAGGTCGGTGGTCTGCCACAGCCCTTGGGCAAAGGTGGATACTAAGCAGTTCTCAGCTATTCGATTTATCGGCATGGCTGATTTGCGGGGAAACAAATGCGTTCAAAAATAAGAGTAAAAAGTAGCTGGTTCAAAGGTGATCGCAAAAAGACCCCGCAGGAAATTGCTGGCGCATTGGCTTTTATCATCTGGCGTATTAGCGACAACACACTTAAAAATGTGCGCAAGGCTGATTTTGATATCGCCATTGGCGACCAGTATTTCGCTTTCCTTTCCGAATTTTTGATTTTTCTGGTCATGATTGCCGACCGGATTGTCTACACGCAACTCAGTGCCGAAGATCGCAATGAGTTTACGGGTGGGCTGGCCAATCGCGTAGCCGAGCACATGGGCGAGAACCAGAATGAATGGCTGGGTAAACCGGTACGCGAGTACAAGGATGTATTCATCGCGCGACTAAATCAACGCGCCGGCGAATATGCCGATTATCATTACACGGGAGTTGAAACCTCATTTTCTTTCATACTTTATCTTGGCCGGTGCATGCGAGAAGTCGTGGATGAAAAAGATAAAACATGGGTGGTCGATCAGATCATGGCGATTGAAGTACCAGAAGCCGTCGCAATGTTGGAGAAGGCCATGGTCGGACTTACCGACCAGATTGCAAAGACGGACAGTCCCGTAGAGCAGTAATTTCAGTTTTCCGGTTGCGCTTAAATGTTATCTCCCTACGACTTAACTAATCAGACTGCCTACCAGCGCTGGCGAGAGCGGAAATTGGCACAAGCACCCACCTCGGTTGACAACCTCATTGTGGAAGTGAATGATCCGGGCAATTTATCAGCCCATGAACATGCGGCATTGCTGCAAATGTGCCAGCGCAGCAATATGGTGATTTATGCGGCAAAACAACATAACGCCGATAAAGACATTCCACGCAAAGTAGGCACACAGTTTGGCCTGCATGATCTTGATGCAAACTGGCTGGCGGGTGAGGATGGCATTTCATCGATACAGGTTAGCAACACTGAAGACCAATCGCGGCAGGCATACATTCCCTATACCAACAAGCCAATCAAGTGGCATACCGACGGCTATTACAACACACCCGAGCGGCGCATTCGCGGCATGCTATTGCACTGCGTTCAAAGCGCAGCCAAAGGTGGTGAGAATCGTTTGATGGACCATGAAATGGTTTACCTGCAGTTGCGGGATATCAATCCCGATTTCATACGCGTCTTGAGTGAGCCGGATGTTATGACAATCCCCCCCCGTACTGATGATGCCGGTGTAGCGCGCGCCGAGCAAAGCGGGCCAGTATTTTCAGTCGATGAAAATGGCAAATTGCACATGCGCTACACCGCAAGAACCCGCAGCATCGTGTGGAAACAAGATGAAGTATCACTGGCAGCGGTAGCGTATCTGGAACAGATACTGGCGGCTGACTCACCTTGTGTTTATACGGCGAGGCTTGAAGCAGGCATGGGGCTCTTATGCAATAACGTACTACATGACCGCACAGCGTTTACAGACAATCCTGAATCGCCCAGATTGTTATATCGGGCGAGATATTATGATCGGATTGCTGGGAGTTAGAGTCGAAACCGTCGCAAATGGCCTATATACTTTTGCCGCGCCAATTTAAAGCACTAAATAACCTGTTAATAGTAAAAGTTCGTATCTGTCTGAATTAACATGACAAGCTGCGCAAAATTTTAGTTTCATGTGTTTGTAATATTGAGAAACGAAAAACTGGTAATCGTAAACGGGTTAGGCCGAATGGCATATATGAAAATAAATTTAAACGTGAGATTATGCGAAGTCATTAGATAGGCGATCAAAGCAATAAAGGGGGCCACAGCTAAAAAACAGCATGAGTGCTGGTTTTTTATACCCGGAAAAGTAAGTGAACAGCAGATCTTATTAAATACTGGCTAAAAGATGAAAGGAAAGTTGCGATGAATAATTTAAGGGGTGAAAAAGCATGATTACAAAAAATACATTATTCAGGCGCTTCGAATTAATTAGTTATAGCGCCATAGTGGCGTTGTTGATCGGGCTGGCAGCGTGTGGCGGCGGGGGTGACAGGGCGGGTATCGCGGGATTGATTCCAGGTCTCTCTTTGTTTGCGGGAAATATGGATGGCGTGGGTAATGTCGATGGCGCCGGAGCGGCGGCACGATTTAATTATCCAGCCGGTACAGCTACTGATAGTGCAGGTAATGTCTATGTGGCAGATAGAAGCAATCATGTCATACGTAAAATTACGCCTTCTGGTGTGGTGAGTACCTTGGCTGGCCTGGCAGGCTACAGTGGCAGTGCGGATGGCACAGGGTCAGATGCGCGTTTTAATGGTCCATTTGGTGTTGCGACCGACAGTGCGGGTAATGTCTATGTAGCCGACACATCTAACAATAAAATTCGAAAAATTACCACCGCCGGAGTGGTGACCACCATTGCTGGCTCTGGTGAGGCCTCCAGCGGTAACAGTGCTACCGGAACACTGGCCAGCTTTAATAATCCGCATGGTGTGGCAACTGACAGTGCAGGGAATGTTTATGTGGCTGATAGTGGCAATAACCTTATACGTGAAATTACTCCCGCAAGCGGGGTAACCACACTTGCCGGTTCTGGCGCACCTGGTTATTTAGATGCTACAGGTACCTCGGCCAGTTTTAAATCTCCTTCTGGAATAGCAACAGATAGTGCAGGGAATGTTTATGTGGCTGATACGGATAATCATCTCATTCGTTCAATTTCAAC
>JANXWX010000192.1 GCA_025350915.1 Nitrosomonadales bacterium | reverse complement strand
AAACGCATAGGCAAAGAATACTTCAATAACAAAAAAATTGCCTCACTATTGATTTAATGCGGTTTTATGGCTTCAGTTAAATACGAAGCGAAGTTATCAATTAATCAGAATATGCTGGTGAGCCTGCTTGAATTACTTTGGCGATTTGATCTTTCCAGCACTGATATCAAGCATGGGGCACACGGAGTTAAAATTTGTAACTCGCGCCAATTCTGGCCACGGGGTAAACAATTTTTCCGGCATATTCACTATTCAATCTGGCTTCTTCATCCGCTACTTTTGCAACCACCGCAATGCAGGCAGGCCCCGCTGTGCAACCGTTGCTGTTCAAAGTGACTTGCGGTTTACCATGGAACAGCAAGCCGATATCAGAAGTAAGCCCCCAGCCTGTTGTATGCGTCAGTACATTTCCCCAGCCTATGCCCAGGTAGGGTGAAATAAGATTACCCACATTAAATTTACCGTCTACCTCGCCGAGACTGGTACCGGAGGGCAAAGGATAAGTTGTACCTTTATAGGTCACCCCGTTTAGCTTGGTAACGGTATCGATTTTGTTGGCGTTATAAACCAGACCACCGGTCAAATGGAATGAATCCTGTTGCGGAAACCAGTCGAATAGTGCATCCAGCGTATTCAATGTCGTTTCCACATTGGTATCACCATCCTGGTCATGCAGGATCGTCGACAACTTCATATAGTTGACACCCACCCGCGCATTGATATCTGAATCCAGGTAAATATTCGCGTGCAAGCCAATGCCGGTTGTACCCAGGCTGGCATCACCCGCTAGATTGTCGGCATGTACTGCAGGTATTACGAATAGACAGACTAACCAGCCTGCAATCAGAGAAATATTGAGCAACTTCATTTTGAATTAACTTATAATATTAGCACAACCTAATATTATAGATTGCATAGCCTCAAATTAAAACGTTTTCCTTGCTCGCTTTGCTCAATACAACATAAAAATATTATATTTCAACAAGTTAGAAGTTATCCGGAAAGTCCCACATAGACGTTTTGCACGTCATCATCGGAATCCATCGCTTCCAGAAAGGCTTCAACCTCATCTCGTTCTGCATCGTTGAGTGAAACAGGATTTTTGGTCTTGTAGCCCAATTGCGCAGATTGAACGCTAAAGCCGAAATTGGGTAAGGCACGGCATACCGCATCCAGATCTGCTGGATCGGTATAGAACATCGTTGCACCCGCTTCGCTTGGCTCCAAATCCTGCGCACCCGCCTCAATCGCCGCGAGGTCGGCATCTGCATCCTTGCTTTGGGGGCTGGCCTCTATCATGCCGAGAAAATCAAAATCCCACGCAACTGACCCCGAAGCGCCGAGTTGCCCCTTGCGGAACAGCACACGGATATTTGACAGTGTACGATTGATGTTATCGGTCAGGCACTCCACAATGACCGGCACACGGTGCGGGGCAAAGCCTTCGTAAATAAGCTTTTCCAGTTGCCCGCCGTCGTCAAGCAGACCGGCGCCTTTTTTGATCGCACGCTCCAGCGTTTCTCGCGGCATCGAAGCGCGTTTGGCCTGTTCAACCACAATACGCAAACGTGAATTAGTATCCGGATCGGCACCGCCCCTGGCTGCCACCATAATTTCTTTTGAAAGCTTTCCAAATATTTTTCCTTTGGCATTCGCTGCTATTTCTTTATGCCTGGCTTTCCATTGTGCGCCCATAATTAAATCCCGATTTCTTTACTTGTAAATAATTTCTAACTTTAAAAAATTACACCTGCGGATGCGCCCGCTCTGCACTGACATGCAAATGATTCAGGGCGCTTAAATACGCTTTGGCCGAGGCCACCACAATATCGGTATCGGCACCCAATCCATTCACCACCCGGCCATTTTTAGAAAGACGTACGGTTACTTCGCCCTGGGAGTCGGTGCCGCTGGTAATGTTATTAACCGAATACAACTGCAACTCAGCACCACTATGCACGATTTTCTCTATCGCCTTAAAGGTTGCATCAACCGGGCCTCCACCCTGCATTTCTGCTTCCTGCTCTTTGCCGCCGACTATCAATCGCACTTGCGCTTTGGGAAGGATGCCTGTTTCACTATGTGCGCGCATCGACAACAAACGATAGTGTTCACTTACCATTGCCACCTCAACCTCGCTCACCAGGGCTTGCAAATCTTCATCAAAAATTTCACGCTTGCGATCGGCTAATTCCTTGAAGCGCGCAAATGCGGCATTCAAAGCCTCCTCATTCGCCAGCGTAATGCCCAGCTCCTGCAAGCGTGAACGGAATGCATTGCGGCCGGAAAGTTTGCCCAGTGTTAATTTATTCGCACCCCAGCCCACATCTTCAGCACGCATAATTTCATAGGTCTCACGATGCTTGAGCACACCATCCTGATGAATACCGGATTCATGTGAAAATGCATTCGCACCAACAATGGCTTTATTCGGCTGTACCGGGTAACCGGTGATACTGGAAACCAGCTTTGAGGTCGGCACGATCTGGGTGGTGTCGATACGTGTATCGCAGGTAAATATATCACGACGAGTTTTCACGGCCATCACCACTTCTTCCAGGCTGGCATTACCCGCGCGTTCGCCCAGACCGTTGATCGTGCACTCTACCTGGCGCGCGCCATTCAACACAGCAGATAACGAGTTGGCCACCGCCAGACCCAAGTCGTTATGGCAATGCACGGAGAAAATCACCTTGTCAGAATTGGGAATGCGTTCACGCAAATCCTTGATCAAGCCACCGAACTGGTGCGGCAGGTTATAGCCCACCGTGTCGGGAATGTTCAGCGTCTTTGCACCCGCGTTGATCACCGCCTCGAGTACACGGCAGAGAAAATCAGGATCGGAGCGCCCCGCATCTTCAGGTGAAAATTCCACATTGTCAGTAAATTTGCGCGCCCATTTCACCGCCTTCACCGCCTGCTCCACCACTTGATCCGGCGACATGCGCAGTTTCTTTTCCATATGAATAGGAGAAGTCGCAATAAAGGTGTGGATACGCCCCGATTTGGCCCCTTTAAGTGCCTCGCCAGCCCTATTGATATCGTTTTCAATTGCACGCGCCAGTCCGCATACCGTGCTGTCCTTGATGATATCAGCTACTGCCTTGACCGACTCAAAGTCGCCATTACTGGCAGCCGGAAAGCCCGCCTCGATCACATCAACCTTTAGTTTTTCCAGTTGCTTTGCGATGCGAACTTTTTCTTCGCGCGTCATCGAAGCGCCGGGACTTTGCTCGCCATCGCGCAAAGTCGTATCGAAAATAATCAATTTATCAGCCATGCTAAAACTCCAAAATTAAAGACCGCTTAAAACTTTTCATTTACCATTCGTCGAAAAGATGGCAAAAACACAGCATTTTTACAACATAGAAACACCCATATAACTTGACAGCCTTCTGCCCGATGGGTTTAACTGTGCCAATGTAAATGCGCCATAGTGGTCGTGCGCGTTACTGGTCTTGATATGTTACAAGATAAGCTGTTTTATATATACTACTTAGAGGTCAACCATGAAAAAATTATTCGTATTATTAGGTCTTGTTGCAGGGTTTGCTCAAACGGCTACTGCAGCAGATTTCACCCTACTGGGCGCAATTGGTCAACCCAACTTCAGGCTGCTTTCAGAAGACTTTGGTTCGGCATTGAGCTACAAACCTGTTACACCTGCTGAACCTCTTGGTATCACTGGATTTGATATCGGCGTTGAAGTGACCACGACGGACATTTCCAAGAGTGGTGCCGCCTTAAAAACGGCTACCAATGGTGCAGTCGATGTCACCAGGCTGGTTATCCCCAAACTGCATGTTGCCAAAGGCTTGCCGTTTGGTATTGATATCGCGGCTTCCATTGCTTCTGTTCCTTCAACCGATATCAAACTTGTTGGCGGCGAACTGCGCTATGCGATACTTGGCGGCGGTATCGCGCTTCCGGCCATAGCAGTACGCGCAGCTATGACCTCCATGACAGGCGTACCTGAATTGGACTTCAACACCAGAAGCCTGGATATTTCAATTTCCAAAGGCTTCCTGATGTTTACGCCTTATGCCGGCGTTGGACAAGTTTGGGTAACCAGCACACCAAAAGGTTTGGCACAGGAAAGCTTTACACAGAGCAAGGTGTTTGCCGGTGCCAACATTAATTTGGGCCTGATGAATTTTGCACTTGAAGGTGATACTACTGGCGGCGCCTCTTCGGCCAGCTTGAAATTTGGTTTCCGCTGGTAAGAGTTGGCGCGTAACTAAAAGTGAAAAAGCCCGGAGAGATCTGGGCTTTTTTATTTGATCTATGTTTGCACCCCCATCTAACTCATTCAACACCTGATTATTCCAGTAACGCAATACTCGAAAATTTTGCGATTTCAACCACTCATCACGCTGGGCATCATCATACGTTTCATCCTCATGTTGCCCACCATCCACTTCAACAATCAGTCGCACATCCAGACAAACAAAATCGACAATGAAATTTCCAATCGGAAATTGACGACGGAATTTGTGTCCAACCATCTGACACATTCTTAATCCCCGCCACAGCTTGCGTTCCGCATCCGTCATATTTTTGCGCAATTCTCGCGCAAAAATATGATTCACCTTATTCAGCTTTTAGAATAACGTTGCTGCAATACCACCCGTATTAAGTAAGCCTCTCGCGCAATCTGCACATCCTCAATGAAAACGGCGACACAATATCGAATAGACCACTGTCAGCATACGGCTTTCAGGCATCGAGATGAGTGCCGATATGCTGAAACTTCAACGCTGCTATATCGAAGGCGAAATCACTATCAAAGATTTACTGGATTGGGGTGCCGCTCTGGCTCGTAAATATCAGTGAGAAGAAGGTCAGGAAATACCCATTCCCAATGGATGCAAATTGATCGTATCTACCATTGTGTGCACAACCGACTGTTTGTTATGAACAATCGTCACAGCTGCATATTGCCGGAATAAAACTATCTAGGCCAAACGGCATATAGACAAGAAGCAAGCAGGCCTATAGAGTGCAGCGTCCATTTTGGTAGCTGGTGTAGGGATGGCGTTATATAACATCAGCATTAACCGTTTAAAATTTCGTACTTGAATCTGCCTCATCCAAGGAGAGATAAGCAATGCCAGAAATTCCAAACACTTTAAACTCCCTCTACCAGCAGGCCGAAGCTGCCGTCGCCAGCCTGCTGTCCCAAACCCATTTTCTGTTTACCGTCGCCGACCAACCCAAGAGCACGTTCAAAGTCATCCACTGGCAAGGCACCGAAAAAATCTCTACGAGCTACCGCTACACCCTGAGCCTCTCCACCCGTGGTGTCGTCGATGAATCAAAAATTCTCGGCAAAGATGCCACCTTGAGTATCGACTGGGAAGGTGAGATGCGTGTAATACACGGTTACGTGGGAGAAATAAATTACATTGGCCCACTCGTATCCGATCATGCCGAAGAGTATCAGATAGTGATTGCATCACCAGTCTCCAAACTGAACCTGACCCGCCAGTGCCGCGTCTTTCTCAATTTAGATTTAAAAGGTGTCATTGAACAAGTTCTGCTCACAGCGGGTTTTACCGCCACAAGTTTCAAGATTAATCTTAAAAATGCATATCCCATACGCGAATACATCGCGCAGTACAACGAAACCGACTTCAACTTCTTCTCCCGCCTGCTCGATCATGCCGGTGTGTTCTATAGTTTCGTACAGCAAGATGAGCAAGCCTTGCTGGTGATACAGGACGATTCTGCGGCATTACCACCAATGCATGGTACTGGTTCACTTGTCTACGTGCCCGCCAGCGGTCAGGTCGAAGGTACAGAATCCGTACAGCTCTTACATAAGGAATTACATTTCCTAACAAGGAGCGTCAAGCTCAAAGATTACAACTACCGTACTCCTGAATCCACTTTAATCGGTGAAGCCACCACTGGCAGTAGCATACCCGCCACCGGCTCCGACTATACCTATGGCGAACACGCACCTTCGCTTGAAGAAATTGATCAACTCGCCCGCAGCAGACAGGAAATGTACGATTGCCAGCGCGAAGTCTACATCGCCGAAACCAACTGCCGGGGCATGGTGTCAGGCACCACTTTCTCCATCCACGGCCATTCGCAGGAACACTACAACGGCGACTATCTGGTGGTATCCGTACTGCATCAGGGTGACCAGTCGCACGGCTTTGCGTTTGGTAGCTCCAGTACAGAGGCGGCTACCGGCAAGACCTACCACAACGAACTGAGTCTGATCAAAAAGGACACACCCTACCGACCACCGGTTGACCATACCCGTCTTCCCCAAGTCTCAGGCGTTCTCACTGCCAAGATCGAAACCACCGGCGGTGACTATGCCTATCTGGACGATCAGGGCAGATACCGCCTCAAGAGCCTGTTTGACACAGCAGACACAAAGGCAGGAGAAGCCAGCCATCCGGTGCGCATGCTGCAACACTTGGCAGGCGCAAATTATGGCATTCACTTCCCGCTGCATGAAGGTACTGAAGTCCTTATCACTTGCCTTAACAGTGACCCTGATCGCCCTATCATTCTAGGTTCGGTAACCAATCCCGCCACGCAAAGCCCTGTTACCAGCGCCAACGCCAGCCAGCACATCATCCGCACCTTTGCCGGCAACGAGCTGCTGATGGACGACCTGTCCGATAGCGAAAAAATCAACCTCCACACCAAAAACCAAAAAAACATCCTCACCCTCGATGCCAACAGCGACGGCCACAAACTGGCGCTGCGCAGCGAAGAAGGCAGAGCCGAGTTTTATGCCAAGAAGACCATGAGTTTCGAGTCGGGCGACACTTACACCCTGATCACCGGCAACGACCAGACCATCACCGTAGAGAACAAACACAGCCTGCAAACCAACAAGAAAGAAATTGCATTCAACGCCGCCACCGACATC
>JANXWX010000189.1 GCA_025350915.1 Nitrosomonadales bacterium | reverse complement strand
AGGCGATCCAGCTATCGGCAATAAAGATCAGTGTCAAAAAGACATAAAAGAGTCTGCGCAAGCGTTGTGTGTGCATTCAAGTGCATAGTTGTAAGCAATGCGCCTTCTTTTGTGTACCCGATAGGGAAGATTACATCTAGCCATGCCCTACTGCAAGTTCAACACCTTGTTTTTTTATAAAGTCATTGCAGTTGATATGGCTATATGCAGGGCATATAGTTAACCGATATGCAAATGGGAAAGGGCGAGCGGGTAATGCAAACGAGGCGTATGCGTTACCTGAAGTCAGATTCTAGCTGTTCCTACTTTCTTAATGCCAACGTGAATTGGTCTCGTTAACGCTTGCCGAGTGGCCATGGGTGATCTTTATTTAGACTTTATTGGCACGGTTAGTCTCTCTTAGCTTGAATCGACTCAAGCTCAGAAGGTATCATCTCACCCTGCACAACAATTAATGGCGGCTACAAAACACCAATGAGCAAACACAAAATATTCATCGACGGCGAAGCCGGCACCACGGGACTGCAAATTCGCGAACGTTTGCAAGCTATGCCACAAATAGAGCTGGTGAGCATCGCGCCCGAACAACGCAAAAATCCGGATGCCAAGCGTGAGCTGCTGGCAGGGGTTGACCTGGTTATTTTGTGCCTGCATGACGATGCGGCATTGGAGACGGTAGCGCTGGTTGACGCGCTGGAGCTAAGTAGCGGTCGAGCAGGTCCCAAGATCATCGATGCTTCTACTGCGCATCGCGTTGCACCGGGCTGGATTTATGGCTTCCCCGAATTGACGCGGAGCCAGACCGCCGCTGTGGCACAGGCGCGCCGCGTCACCAACCCCGGCTGTTATCCGACCGGCGGCATTGCGCTGTTGCGTCCGCTGGTGGATGCAGGTTTGTTGCCGCCAGACTATCCGGTGGTGATGTCGGGCTACTCCGGTTATTCCGGTGGCGGTCGCCAGATGATCGAGGCTTATGAGGTTACGCATACTGCACCACCGCTGGAGATTTACGGCCTCGGTCTGGCGCACAAACACGTACCCGAGTTGCAATTGTATAGCGGGCTTAAGCGGCGGCCGATATTCGTTCCGGCAGTGGCCAATTTCTACGCCGGCATGCTCGATCATATTGCCTTGCAGTTTGATTTAATGAAAGGGGTAACGCGCAGCCAACAGCTTGAAGAGGCGCTGCGCTCGCACTATGCGGGCAGTGAGTGGGTGAGCGTGGTACTGCCTGCTGCTGGTGGCCGCATCGAGCCTACTGCGCTCAATAACACCAACAAGATGGAGCTTAGTGTTTTTGGTAACGACGAGCTGGGTCAAGCCGTGCTGGTGGCGCGTCTGGACAATCTCGGCAAGGGCGCCAGCGGTGCTGCGGTGCAAAACCTCAAACTGATGCTGGGCCTGTAAACTTCCTGACTTCTTTGATAATTTTCAGTATGACGGCGCAAACCATCAGGGACAGATCACAAAAATAAAGGCGACCTTAAGGTCGCCTTTATTTTTTATATTCGCACTACCATGCTTTTTTACAAAAAGCGAAGAGACCGGCGGTACCTTTTAGGTAGCGATTTTATTTTGTAACTTATTCCTTTTCTTCAGCAGGAGCGGTTTCTTTTACATTGCTATCTTCATCTTCTTCTTCATTGTCATCGCGAGCTCTTTTTTTACCTGGTTTGCTTTTGGTGCGAACATTGTGTCCATCCATTTCTTTTATATTTACCTCTCCACCACCAGTTCGAACGCTTTCTCCATTCATGCCTTTTACATCCACATTGCCACCGTTAACATCAACACTCTGACCATTCATGCCTTTAACATTCACTTTGCCGCCATCAACACGCACACTGTCAGCCCCATAAGGTAGTCCGTCAAGAGCGAAAGCCAGAGAACTGGACAAAGCAATACAGCACAACATGATTTTAATTGGCTTCATTGAAAATACTCCCTTTTTTTGATTAATATGTTTATTTAACCACGTTAATTATGTCATCCATATTGACCAAGATGATTGTGATGGCCAATATGCAATTATAGCATAAAACGATTTTTAGTCCGGTACAATTAACGCATTAAAACCATTCCTGTCACATAATTGCCATGACCAATTTCAACATCACCGCTGATCTGCCAATGGTAGAAGCAATTCATCTGGGCAAACCTGTTACGATACGGCGCGAAGAAAATCCTGCAGCAACAATCCGCGCGGATTATGCACTTACAGCGCGGCAGTGTCCGCCATATTGTATTCAGCCAATGCAACTGGCTGCAGGTGTGGAAACGTTGGGTGAACTGGAAGTGCTGGATTTTTTGCGGCGTATACGCCAGGGTGAAGGCAAGTTGCTGGTGGTTGATTCACGCACGCCGGACTGGTATGCAAAGGGCACGATACCCGGCGCAGTTAATGTTGCCTATGCGCAAAACATGGCCGGGCAAGCGACAGATCTGCCAGGCGTTAGAAAGACCTTGCCAGAATTGTTCGGTGTGAAAGAAGCGGCCGGGGCTTATGACTTCAGTGGTGCTTATACCTTGGTGATATTCTGCAATGGCCCGTGGTGTGGACAAACGCCTAATTACATACGCACCTTGCTAGGGCTTGGTTACCCAGCCAGCAAATTAAAATGGTATCGCGGCGGTATGCAGGATTGGTGCTCGCTGGGACTTTCCGTGATTTGAATTAACTGCCGGAAAAAGCGTGGTGCGTGTCCGTTTTTTTAAATTACGCATTCATTGAAGATTGGAAAAATTTGTAATTGTTACGCCCGTCTTGTTTTGCGGTATACATCGCGGCATCGCTGTTTGTGATCAGTGAATCAGCATCTGCGCCATCGTCCGGGAAAACGGCAATGCCGACACTGGCGCTGATGTTCAGTTCCTGATTCTTGAAATGATACGGCTTCAGCAGTGTGTCCAATAATTTCTGGACGACAGGTCCAATGTTGTGGATAGTCGGGACGCTATGTAACACCACGATAAACTCATCTCCGCCATAACGTGCCACCGTGTCCTGGCTGCGCAGGCTGGAAACAAGTCTGTGCGCCACTTCCTTCAACAGGTGATCCCCGAAATCATGGCCCAACGTGTCGTTGATGATTTTAAATTTGTCCAGATCAATAAACATCACCGCCCCCTGGGCTTTATTACGCTTTGCATAAATCAGTGCCTGCTTGATTCGATCTTGCAATAAATTTCGATTGGGCAGGTTGGTCAGTGCATCATGGTTAGCCATATGCGCAATGCGTTGTTCGGTTTGCTTGCGTTCGCTGATGTCGCTTACCATCGCCACAAAAAGAGGTTCCTGCTCCTCCATGCGAATGTATTGCAGGAATATTTCTACCGGGATGCCATGGCCGTCCTTGTGGCGGTGAATGGTCTCGAAGGTTAGCGTTGGTAGCGTGCCGTCGATTAAGGATTGCATGGTTTTTTTGAATTTCGTCAGCGTAAATTCGGGTTTGAGATCAACCGGCGTCATCTGCAGCAATTCGGTTTCACTGTAACCAATCTGCCGTTGAGCTCCAAGGTTTACATAAGTAAACAATAGGGTATCCGGCGCAAACATGAAGACACCTTCCAGCGTCTGGTCAAGCGCATTCTTGAATTGGCGCAATTCGAGGTTAAGCTGGTGCAATTTCTTTTCAGTATGTTTGCGCTCTTCGATATCTCTCACTGAGATGATGAAAAAATTGCCAGATTCCAGTTTGGCGTCGCTGGTGTTAATTTCCATCAGAAAACGACTACCGTCCTTGCGCAGACCTACGGCTTCTCTGCCCGTCCCAATAAATTTTTGGTCTTTTTCTTCAAGATAATATTTTAGAATGGCATCATGCTTTTTTCTTTGTTCTTCGGGTAAAAGCATTCTGACATTTTTACCAGTAACTTCCTTCGCAGTGTAACCAAAAATTATTTCTGCCGCCGGGTTAAAACTCTCAATGACACCGGCTTCTGTAATGGCGACGATGCCTTCTTCAATGTTTTCAAGTACAGTCCTGCTATGCATTTCACTATCACGTAACAGAATATTTGTTGCGCGCGCTTCCTTTTCTGAATTGACCAACTGACGTACGAGCGGACGCACCAGAAATTGCAGTAACAGCATGCCGACAAGTATGAGGACTCCCAACATTGGAACGATGTACTTTAAGTGATCGCGTATAGGTTGGTACAATTCAATCTGGTCGATTTTATATACCATACCCAGGCCAAAATTGGCCACTGGTGCGTAGGCAGCGACTACTTGCTCACTGCGGTAATCTTTGGCGAAGATGACGCCGGTGATCCCATTCAAAGCATAGTCCATTGGCAATGCTTTGTTTTCAACTACCCGTGGCAAAGGAGTGAATTTTTTTCCGGAAATGCGGTTCAGGAAGCAGTCCATATTCATTTTGTCGTCTGGGAACTCTTTGCACAGGGCAAATTCCACTGTTTTCCCTATGGCCGCAATATCAGTAAATGCGGCAGTCATCTCCAGCAGTCTGGTTTCAGTCTTGATCAAGCCGATATGGCGGCCTTCTTTATTGTGGATGTCCATACTGACGTTTAGAATAAATTGTTTATCCCATAGCAGAAATGCACGTTCATTTGATTTCAGCGGAACACGCATTTCATATTTCTGCGAGAAATTTCCTGCATGCGCAACGACATGCCCAGCGGCATTGTGAAAAGTGATTGCAGATAAACCTGTAGTTATAAATGAGTTGGCGATAGCTGGAAACTCTTCCAAAACTTCCGCATTGCCCGGGTTGGTAACAAGTAACTGCATTTTAGTTATGACATTGGGACGGGTTACTACCGTCTTTGTGATGTTCAGCGCATGATTAAGCTGGCTTTCAATCAGTTTGACATTGCTGCGCAGTGAAGCTTCAAGGCTTTTGCTGAGTATGGCTTCAGCTTGGCGTTGCATCACCACGTAAACGGAAATGCCTGCTGCCAGTGTTAAAACCAGCAGGATAATACCGCCGATGATGTTGATTCTGTATTTGTTGCTTTCTTTTAACATAGTGTTTTGTTGTAATTATCGCCAAGTATGCTTTATTTATGAACTATTTATGTGAATAAGTACTGCATATTATATAGCCATGTCCGTTGGCCAAACTGCTCAATTTACGTTTAAATAGTGATGGCTTTATGTTGATTTTAGTACGGTGGCAGCTTTATCAATGTAGATTCATTTACGATAAGCTTTCCATTTACCACGACGAATCATGGAATTTTTTTTTAGTATCCTGGAATAAATGTAACTCCACTTCTGTTAGCGCGGGTGTAGCACCCCTCAACAATAACGGAGAATAATATGAATTTTCAAACACTGGCACTGGTATTGATTGCTGCGACCACATCGGCTGCTTGTACAACGATGGCGACTCACCCCACTATGATGTCAAACGATGTGATCACCGGCAACAACGGCATGACGCTTTATGTATTTGATAAAGATGTGGCGGGGAGTGGCAAGAGCGTGTGCAATGGCCCCTGTGCTGCTAACTGGCCGCCGCTGATTGCATCTGATTTTGCGGTTGATAGCGAAGGTGGCAGCAGTGATTACAAGCTCATCACGAGAGATGATGGCAAGAAACAATGGGTACTCAAGGGTAAGCCGCTATATTACTGGGTTAATGATCAAAAGCCGGGTGATAAAACCGGGGACGGCGTTAACAATGTCTGGCATGTAGCAAAGCCTTAAACCCGGCAAGCGCGATAAGACATTGCGGTACCGAAGCTCCACTGGTGTTAAGTGTGGGGCTTTATTCATTTGTCGCTTATATTTTCCTGCTAGCAATAGACTCAGGCAGGAATGGAGTGATCGTTTTCTGACAATTTAATGTGGGGTAAACTATTACCTTCAGGATAAATATAAAATTGAACAGCAATGTCACCCTCCAAACTTGAGCAATACCTGCACGACCACATACCCTTATCAAAAGCAATGCAAGTGGCTGTTGTATCCCTTGCAACAGGTGAGGTTATTTTGAGCGCACCTTTACCACCCAATATCAATCACCGGGATACCTTGTTTGGGGGCAGTGCTTCGGCAGTGGCGATACTTGCTGCCTGGTCGTTGTTGCATACGCGCATGCTTGAGGAAGGAGTCCGTAGCAGACTGGTGATTCAACGCAATACAATGGATTATCACTTGCCTGTTCTTGGCACATTCACTGCACGGGCTTATTTAACAGAGCCGGCAGCATGGCAGAAATTTATTGTTATGCTTAAGCGCAAAGGCAAAGCAAGGATTACAGTGAGTGCCATTCTGGAATATGACGGTCAGCTTGCGGGTAGCCTCAGCGGCGAGTTTGTTGCATTGGGTAACGTTGATGATTAAAGGCATTGCCGACCAGCAATAACTGATGTCGCCAAATTTGTTTTTTCAAAAAGCGGAAGATGGCGCATACTGTTAACTGTTAAACACGCGTTGAAATTCAAATCAATCGCAGGGAGCATTTTCCCATCCTGTTTTCATCTGCATACTCGGGGCACATAAATGGACTTTTTCCCCACTTTACCAATGAGTATTACGCCGATTATGGCATTTGGCATGATGCTGGTCATCGGTGCCCTGGGTGGGTTTTAAGCCCATCGCTTATCGTGGCTACCCAGTATTACCGGGTTTATGATCGTCGGATTTTTATTTGGCCCCAGTGGTATTGGTTTGTTTAGCCAGGAAACAATAGCCGGGTCGCAAATTTTGATTAATATTGCTTTAGCCTTGATCCTCTATCGCTTGGGCTTGTCGCTCGATATCAAATATCTCTGGCGTCATCCTCAGCTCTTTATTACTTCTCTGGTCGAAAGTGCTGCAACATTTATCCTGGTTTCAGTGGTGTTGGGTATCATTGGCATACCCTTGCTGCTGTCATTTTTTGTGGCCGCCATTGCGATATCGTCTTCCCCTGCCGTGTTATTACACGTTGCACACGAAGTAGGAGCGAAAGGCGAGGTCACGGAATCAACCAAGACGCTGGTTGCGCTGAATAATCTATTTTCGATTGTGATGTTTTCTGCCTTGCTCCCGTTTGTTCACTATTCGGCGGGTGCGGGGTGGGTGGTGACACTGTTTCAGCCTTTGTACAGCTTTTTTGGTTCATTGCTGGTTGGGGTCATCCTGGCCTATGGATTACACGCTGTCGTGTTAAGGACGCGCGAAGCCGGACAATATAAATTTGCCCTTGTTATTGGCGTTATCATGATTGCACTGGGATTGGCATATGAGCTGAAATTGTCCATGTATTTTATTGCATTGACGATTGTGGTTGTGATCAAGGCAATGGAAGAGGAATCACTTATTTCCGAGATTACATTCGGCCCGGCATTCGAGCTGTTCTTTATCGTGTTGTTCGTCTTTGCGGGAGCGGGCTTGCATCTGCATGAACTGATCGAGTTTGCGCCGGCAATTTTTTCTCTGGTGTTGGTGCGTATCCTGGCAAAGGTATTTGGCGTGTCTCTGATGTCGTTATTTCAGAAAAAATCATTTCAAAAAAGTGTTTCAAGCGGATTGCTGTTGATACCCATGGCCGGCCTAGCAATAGGCTTGACTCTGGCATCGGGAAATTTGTTTCCGCAGTATGCTTCGATCATTTCAGCGGTAGTATTGGGCGCGGTGACCGTATTTGAAACTATCGGCCCACCCATCGCCAGCTATGCGTTTCGACTGGCGGGTGAGACTGCAGAATTGAAAAATCAGACAGACAATGGCGAGAAACGCGACACTGAGAACAGTTAATTGCAAGACGCCAAATAAGCCTGGCGTAACCAATCATTTATCAAGGAGGTGTCCCATGCAGAAGCTCATCTTGTTAAAGCGATGTTTTGTTCAGATCATGGTGCTAACCATTTTCCCCTTTCAGCTTCTTGCAACATCCACCTATGCTGAGACAAAGCCAGCTTCCCTTGCTGGAAAATCCCTGGGTGCAGTTGAGACCGAATACCCGAACTGGTTTCATGATGGTTTTCTGGATATCAAGGAAGATCTCGCCCTGGCCAACAGCAAAGGTAAGCGTCTCCTGATTTTATTTACCCAGGACGGCTGCCCGTATTGCAATGCGCTGGTGGAACGCAACTTGGCGCAGAAGGATATTGAGGAATTGGTGCGCAGCAAGTTTGAAGTGGTGGAAGTTAATCTGGTGGGTGACCGCGAAGTAAGCAATATTGACGGTAAACGTTACACAGAAAAATCGTTTGCCGAAGCGCTTAAAGTGCAGTTCACACCGACGATGTTATTTTTTAACGATAAGGGTGAAACCATACTCAGACTCAATGGTTATTTACCGCCAGAACAGTTCAAAATTGCGTTGAACTACCTTGTTGAAAAAAGTAATCAGCTCACCTTCCGTGATTTTTTGGAGCTGAATGCACCACCCGCCCAAGCCGGAAAACTCAACAAGGAATCATTTTTCCTGCTGCCGCCTTATAGCCTGCAACGCCAGACAGCCCATAAGGCCAAGCCAATGGCGGTATTCTTCGAACAAAAAGATTGCCCCAATTGTGATGTGCTGCACAAGCAGGTTTTGGTTGATCCCGAAACACGCAAGTTGATTGGAAAGTACGATGCCGTGCAGCTGGATATGTGGGATAAAAGCACCACCCTGACCACGCCGGAAGGGAAAGCCACCACTGCCCGCGACTGGGCTAAACAGCTGGATATTAAATATGCACCGACTATTGTTTTGTTTAATGAAGAGGGTAAGGAGATCATCCGCACTGAAGCCTTCTTCAAAATATTTCATACCCAAAGTTTTTTTGATTATGTGCAAAGCGGGGCTTATACACAACAGCCCAATTTTCAACGTTATATTTCCCACCGCTCCGAACAGCTACGCGCACAGGGTAAGGATGTCGATATCTGGCGTATGAAGGATGAAGGTTCGCCGCAGTAAAAGTATCTGCACCCTGAACTAAATTAATTCTTGATGTATGGCAACCAGGTCTAAATCTGTCTTCTCAAACAGGGCCAGACATCATGAAGAAGCGATACCCAGCTCCCTATAAATTTTTTCCACCAGTACACGCAAATCGGCCAGCTCGGTTTCCAGTCTGGTGACGTTGGCTTTGAGTGCAGCAATTTCGCCTACACTAACTTCGGTCGAGTGATCGGCCATTAAGGTATTGGAGGCTACGGCCTCTGCGACGACCGGAGCACCAGAAAGCAGATGAGCCCAGCGATTTTCGCGTGAGCCGGATTGGCGCGGCAACTCCACCACCAGGCCACCCTCCGCACGTTCGGCGAGTTCGGCCAAAAATCCTTCGACTGAAGAAATGTCTGCAAATTTGTGCAAGCGCTCACAATTGATGCGCAGTTCTCCTGCTGTTTGTGGGCCGCGCAGCATCAGCATGGTGAGCAAAGCGGTGGACTGGGTGGGGATGTGCAACACCCGTTCAACATTGTGGCCATAACGCGTAGCCCTGCCGCCGCTTGTTTCAACTATCAACGAGTGGGCGCGCAGATTATCCAGTGCGACCTGCACTTCCTCTTCAGTTGCCTCAATTACCGGATCACGGCTGCTTTTCTGGTTGCAGCCGGATACCAGTGAATTTAGTGTGAGCGGATAGCTGTCGGGCACCGTGCGCTGTTTTTCGGCAAGGACACCGAGAACTCGTGTTTCAAGAAGGGAAAGAATTGGAATTGTGAGTGACATGATGAGTACCAAAAAAATTAGAATAAGGTAATTTTAAATTGCTTGAGATATTAAGTCGCGGCAACAAATGGGGTAAACCCTTGCACATGATGAGTGTTTATTATTTCGGCCACGCCTGCATTGCCAACATGGCCAGTCTTTTTAATTCTACAGCCTTGGCACCATCTCGTGCCTGCACCGACATGCCTTGGCTGATCATGGCATAGAACGCTGCGAGTGAGGCTGTATCGGTATTGCCTGGTAATTCTCCCGACTTGCGGGCGGCCTCCAGCCTGGTATACATGATGTGTTGCGCAGCTTTTCTGAGCTTGGCAATATCCTCTGCCAGTGCCTCATTACCCGGTGATGCTTGCAGCTCGGCACTGGAGATCATGCATCCGGGTGCATGTTCTGCTTGGGCAAATTGTTTTGCTGCGGCAAGTAACGCTCGCTCAACGGCATCTCTGGCGCTAATTTTTTCGTCAAACAAGTGATTCATGAAGCTGGTGTACTGCATCAAATAGAGTTTTACCGCCTCGCGGTATAACGCATCTTTTGAGCAGAATGCCGCATACAGGCTGGGCGGAGAGATACCCATGGCTGCGGTGAGCAGGGGGATAGAGGTGCCGTCATAACCGTGCCGCCAGAATAAATCCAGGGCGATAGCCAAGGCTTGCTCCCGGTCGAAGGCGCGCGGGCGACCGGCAGGGCGTTTGGGGGGCGGGGCGGCTTGTTTCATGGGTATATTGTAGCAGGCGATACAGAATTTGTTGGCGCAACATTGTATTTGAATATATTATGTAGTTATCACTACATAATTTTGCATGGCATATCAGGTAGCTGTTTCAGTTTTGATATGAAGAAGGTAATAACGGTGTTGATAGATTTTATTATGACAGGAGTGCACAAATGATTATTCTCTACATGATGCAAAGCACAAGCCCGAATATCCGCAAGATTACGATGATGCTGAATGAAGCAGGCTTGCCATATGCCGTCCACAAATTTGAAAAAAATGCAGATGGAAAATTGCCGAATGAATTTCTGGCGATCAATCCCAATGGCACTGTTCCTGCCATTCTGGATAAAGATAATGGTGCGGTTCTATTCGAATCCTGTGCAATCTTGTATTACCTTGCAGAAAAATCCGGGCAGTTATTACCCGCAGAAATAAAAAACAGGGGAGAGGTAATGAAGTGGCTGGTGTTTGAAGCTGCCAATATGGGGGCGACGATGGGCGAGTTGTATTACTACCTGTTACAGGCAACGGATGAACTTGCCGATGCTCATCTGCAGCGTTACAAAAATAAAATTAACCAGTTTTGCGTGATTATGGAACGACAGCTTGAGGGAGAGGCATATCTCTGCGGTGAATATTCCATTGCTGATATTGCACTGTATCCCTGGTATGGCGTGTTGGAGGATATGGCGGATGTGTCATTGATTAACTATCCGCATTTGAAAAAATGGGCGGACACAATCAGTCAGCGGCAGGCAGCAATAGCGAGCGCTTGATATATTTTAATAAAGTTAAAACTTTACACTTAGAGGCAGGCCAACATGAAAATTACACAGATACGCAATGCAACTGTTTTGCTTGAATTCGAATCTGAAGGGAAATCAATCGGCTTGCTGGTCGACCCTATGCTCTCAAAGCGAGGCGCCATGGCAGCCTTCAAATATTTTGGAGGCAGTGTTAGGCGCAACCCGACTGTGGATTTGCCCACTAACTCACCGTTGCTTTTGCAACGCGTTACACATTGCCTGATCACCCATTGTCAGCGGGCACATGTAGATCATTTAGACCGTGCAGGTACCAAATTTTTGCGAGAGAGATCTATACCGGTATTTTGCATGCCGCACGATACGTCATTTTTAGCCGCACGCGGACTGACGACTCGGCAGTTGCTGGATAAACAAACACAGCCGTTCTTTCACGGTCAAATCACGCCGATACCCTGTGTGCACGGAATGGGTTGGGTTGGGCATTTAATGGAGCATGGCTCTGGTTATTATATTGATCTCCCTGGTGAGCCCACTGTGTATATCTCGGGTGATACCATTCTTACCGATGATGTGAGACTCTGCCTCGTACAGCGCAAGCCTAAAGTGGCTATCCTGCCTGCGGGAGGGGCCAAATTTGATTTGGGCGGTGAAATTATTATGAATGCAGGAGAGGTAATAGAAGCTTGTCTCCTCTCGACGAACGTTGTTATTGCAAACCACTTGGAAGCACTGGATCATTGCCCGGTTACTCGGGCAGAGCTCTATCTCGCTGCTGAAAAAGCGGGGGTGCTGGAGCGTATGCTGATCCCTGAGGATGGGGTTGCTGCCGAATTTTTCAGTTGATATGTAATGTAAATTTTACCTAATTTTATTTCGTTGGAAATTCGCTGCGAATTAATGCATGATGCTGCATCGAGTTCCATTCCCACTCGATGCTGATTATAAAGGTGATAGCGATGTTCATTGAAGGCAACGTTCAACCATGACAGAAGTGATCGGGATTGATCATATCTACATTACGGTACGCGAGCTTGCCCGCTCGGAAGCGTTTTATGATCAGGTTTTTCTCGCTATCCTGGGTTTTCGCAAGAATCAATTCACACTCGGCAATGTTCCCCATATTCAATACTACAACCGGCATATGGGTTACGTGTTGCGCCCTTCACAATCGCAAACAGACCATGATCCAGACTCTCCCGGTTTGCACCACCTGTGTTTCCGCGTCGATACGGTAGCAGATGTTGCAGAAGTGACTACCCAGTTACGCAAATCCGGCATTGCTGCATCAGAAGCGACGCACTATCCGGACTATGCCGCCGATTATTGGGCAAGCTACTTCAATGATCCGGACGGAATTCAGCTGGAAGTGACCAACTACCGTATGGAGCGCCGTGACAGGCATGACAACTGGAATCACAATATAGGCGATTAAAAACGATGGCGATCTATATTGCACTGTTGCGCGGTATTAATGTTTCTGGAAGGCATCCCATTCGTATGGCGGAATTGCAGAACAGTTGCTCGGCTTTGGGCTTCACCGATGTTCAAATGTATTTGCAAAGCGGGAATGTTATTTTTGGGAGTGCCAAGTCAAATGAGTCAGTGTTGGCAAACATTATACAAAATAAAATCAAGCAAGACTTTGGGCACGCTGTAGCTGTGTTGGTGCTAACTGCCAGTAACCTTGCGGCAATCACCGACGAAAATCCCTTGTGGCCGCAAGTCGGAGGTGATGAAAAACAGTTCCATTGTACGTTTCTCTTCGAACCTGCCTCAGCCGAAAAATATCTAGCGCTAAAGCTACCAGCGGTGGAAGGCGAGCAGGCGGCATTGGTGGGCAATACTGTATATCTGCATTGCCCACATGGATATGGCAAGACCAAGATAAATAACAGTTATTTTGAACGTAAACTTAATGTTGCTGCGACCACTAGGAGTTGGCGAACAGTGCTTGCCTTGAACGCGTTATGTGCCAATGGTAATTAACGTTACCAAATAAATCTGCGACTTTTAGTATATTTTTAATCAACGCCTCCAAGTCAGTGGCGTCAAGCATGTCTATCGTTATAGAATCCGCCTTTTACAACATCACATATAAGGAAGCATCATGTCCGAAGGATTTCATGTGCACGGCGCTCACGATCACGCCGTTGAGCATCAAGCCCATGGTGGCGATAGCCTGGCGGGTCAAATAGCGATTTTTACCGCAATTCTGGCTTCAGTCGGAGCGATCGTGAGTTATCAGGGTGGTGACACGCAAAATCAGGCGATGCTCTATAAAAATGAAGCGGTCTTGAAAAAAGCGCATGCGTCCGATCAGTGGAATTTTTACCAGGCTAAAAGCAGTAAAGGTCATTTGATGGAGCTCGCAGCCGTTATTGCGCCGGCAAACAAGCGTGACTATTACAAGGCGCAGGCAGAAAAATACGATAAAGAAAAGAAAGAGATCAAGCTTCAGGCCGAAGCCCTGGAAGAAGAGTCTGAAAAGGCCAATACAGCCAGTGAACATGCAATGCATCCCCACCATCGTTTGGCGCAGTCTATGACCCTGATACAGATTGCAATATCGCTGGCGTCGATAACGGTGTTGACACGTAAAAAATGGTTGTTCGCAATCGCCGGTGTCTCTGCGGCAGGTGGTCTGGCTATGTGGGGTATGGCATTTTTTGCCTGAACCATGATGAAAGAAATTTTTTACGATTGGGGTGGTGGCAATATCTGGCTGTTTCACCTCATCAATGACATTCGTTCCGGGTGGCTGGATCAATTCATGTTGTTAGGCACAGAGCTGGGTGATCATAAGCGTTTCTCAATATACCTTGTGTGCTTGATGTTGGTTGCCCTGGTTGCTCTGAATATGCAGATGCAAAATCTGGAGCAATATCAAATCAAAGTTAAGCGCTGGGTAGCGGTCATTGCGGTATTTAGTTTTGCTTACTGGCTGGATGGATGGGTGCTTGGCTTTTTAAAACCTTTCCTTGATTTTCCTCGCCCGCCACTGGCCCTGCTTCCGGATACACTGCATATTATTGGCACTGCGGAATACCACCACAGTTTACCCAGTGGTCACGCCACCTTTGCGATGATGGTTGTGTCCAGCTTGTGGCCTGTACTCTGTCACCGCTGCAGAATTGCGGGTGTGCTCTTTGTGTTATGGGTGGGGTTATCCAGGGTTAGCCTAGGTATGCACTTTCCATCTGATGTCATCGCCGGATATGTGTTAAGCCTGTTTATTGTTCTGGTTTTATATGCGGCAATTCACCGGGGAGTAATTCCTTTTTCAAAATATATCGGGGAGAAGAAGTTTTTACTTCGTTAATAATTTGTTCATTCATCAGCATACCAATTGATTTTTTCAGCTAAACAAGTAAATAATGCAGGCAGGTCTTTATTTGTGTATTTTTTGAGTCAAAATGCGTACTGGTGAATTAACGCCCTACTCCTGGTTATTGCGTAAAGCCCTGCTGACTTTTTTGATAGCCGGCATCGTTGCGCTCTCTGCTTACGGTGCGTATGGGTGGAAGCGTGAAGAGCAGGATGCACGCGAAAATTTTCTGATTCTTTCCGCTTTTCTTGCTTCATTTTCCCAGATATATTTCGATGGGCTTGGTAATGGTCTCGCTCCTTTGGGTGATTTGCTCGCGCAGACAGATGTGTTCAAAAATCCTGAAGCTGCCCGTCCGCATCTGAATAATTTCATCAAGCGCTATCCTTCAGTCCGTGCTGTCGCCGTGTTCTCTCCTGATGGTGTCATGCTGGCCAATACTGCCGTAAAGGCGGGTGAAACACTACCAGACTTTCGTCTTGATCCACCCTATATCAAGCAGCTGCTCAGTGATATGACAAGCACGGCACCCTATACGTTGGCGCCGCCGGAATACGGTAAGGCGCTCAGGATGTGGCGCTTCACGGTACGCTACGTGGTAAGGGATAGCGAGGGTATCCCAAAATTCTTGGTACAGGCGGCAATCCCGCTGGAAAAAGAGGGAACCTTTCTGCATCAGCTTCCCGTACCACCCAACAGTTACATCGGTCTGTTAAGAGCTGATGGTTATCAGCAAGCCCGTTTTCCTGTCAGCGATGCCTCGGATATATATGGAAAGCTGTCCCCTGGCCCGGTTGCAAAAATTATCAGTGAACAACCCGATATTAAGGCAGGTTACTTTAACGGTTCTTCATCGTGGGTGAGTGGTGAATCAAGCCGGATAGGGGCATTTACAAAATTACCTAATTGGGAAATGTATGCCTATGTATCTGTGCCAGCCTCCTACATATTGAAGCGCTGGTGGCAGCATAACGCGCCGATTTTTATCAGCTTCACTATTTTCTTCGCTCTGTTTGTCATCCTTGCGTATCGCATGACAAAGCGCGAGGGTTATTTCAGTAGCGAGTTGATTAATCAGGCCATGCGGGATGTGTTAACCGGATTGCCGAATCGCGCCTGTCTGAACAGTATTTTGGAGGCGAATATTATTAGCGCTTCGTCCGGCCAAAGAAAATTTTCCGTACTTTTGCTGGACCTGGATCGCTTCAAGGGGATCAACGATACCTTCGGTCATGCCATAGGCGACAAGCTGCTGATCAGGGTGGCTCAGACGATACAAACGATGTTGCGCGGAGGCGATGTACTGGGACGCTTGGGCGGGGACGATTTTTTACTGATTCTTCCCGGTAGTGATGAATCCGGTGTGATGATCATTACGCAACGAATTCTGGATTCATTCAAGTCTTCGTTTGATATCGAGGGCCATGCGTTGCGCATCACACCTTCGATAGGCATTGCGATTTATCCCGATCATGGTGAAGAGCCGGAATCTCTGCTTAAACACGCCGATACCGCGATGTATGAATCCAAACGTCTTGGGCGCAATGCCTATACGCTCTACGTTGATCAAATGGGTAAAAGGGTGCGTGACCGGCTGGAAATGGAACAGCAGTTACGTTCCGCCTTGCAGAATGAAGATTTTCGCGTGTTTTATCAACCTGTTGTGGATATGCAAAGTGGCGAGATTGTGGCCGTTGAAGCATTGGTGCGCTGGCTCATGCCAGATGGAAAATTACTGATGCCCGATGAGTTTATCCATGTGGCGGAAGATTCAGGCATGATAATTCCACTGGGCGAATGGGTACTGCGTACAGCCTGTCGTCAATTAAGGCTGTGGCTAACAGCAGGACTTAGTTTGAGGGTGGCGGTCAATCTGTCAACCCGGCAGTTTCAGGACCCGCTCTTGATGGAGAAAATAATGACTATCGTGCAGGAAACAGGAATCGAAACGTCGCGCCTTGAGCTGGAGGTCACTGAAACAGCGGCGATGCTCAATCCTGAGGAAACAATCGAAATACTGGGGGTCTTCGCAGACAAAGGAGTACGCATCGCGATTGATGATTTCGGCACAGGTTATTCATCATTAAGTTATCTGAAACGTATTCCTGCAAACACAATCAAGATCGATAAAATGTTTGTTGATGGACTCGGTTCAGAAGTACAGGACGCGACAATTGTGCGTACCGTTATCGCGTTGGCGCATGCCCTGGGTAAAGAAACCGTTGCGGAGGGCATAGAAACAGAACAACAATACAATGAAATAAAAGCCATGGGATGCAAATACGCCCAGGGTTTTTTACTTGGCATCCCGTTGGAAGCGGAGACATTGACCAGATTGATGGCGTCATGGAAAGACAAAAATATGATTTTATTTTCGTAACTAGATTAGCTGCCTGCATTCGAATTTTGCAGATTATTTTTAATAAAAAAATATAGTGCCAGGGAGTAAAAAATAATGGATATACATATTCAATCCAATCGAAATATACGCGGCGCATTTTGGCTGGTTTTCTTTTGGGTGATGGTATTTTTGTTTGCTTACTCGTGGTATTCCTGGGAGTCCACAAAAAATACCGAGACAGAACGTCTAGCCGTGCTGGCAGAGCTGGAAAGCAAATCCCTTGATTCTTTATTTTCGCATTTTGAAAGCATACTTAACCTCTTAATTGGGGAGAATACCTGGTTTTCTATTACAATTCAGTCATGACAGATTCTTTTTACGCACTCGTTCCGGCGGCAGGTTTTGGTGCCCGTATGGGGCAGGAAACGCCCAAGCAATATATGCCCCTGGCCGGCCGGCCCATGATTTACCACGCATTGCTCACCTTATGTGGCAATGCCGAGATCACCACGGTATTTGTTGTACTTTCGTCAGAAGATACTTTATGGCGGACGTTTGACTGGTCAACCTTTGGCGATAAATTGCAGCCTTTATATTGCGGCGGGCAAACACGGGCGGAGAGTGTGCTGAATGGCTTGCTGGCCTCCGAGTTGGAACCGGAAGACTGGGTGCTGGTGCATGATGCGGCACGCCCCTGTTTAAGCGCGTTGCAGTTAACACGTTTGCTCGATGAGTTGCGCAATGACGACGTGGGTGGTTTGCTCGCGGTGCCGGTGGCTGACACGTTAAAACGCAGTGATGCGATGCAGCGCGTTGAACATACGGAAAGCCGTGCCAGCCTGTGGCAAGCCCAAACACCGCAGATGTTTCGTACCGGCTTGCTGGTGCAGGCCTTGCAAAGCATACCCAATGTAACTGACGACGCTTCGGCGATTGAAGCGCTCGGGCTTAAACCAAAGTTGGTCAGCAGTGATACGAGTAATTTCAAAGTGACTTATCCGCAGGATTTGCAAATGGCAGAACTTCTGCTGCAACACGGGAATATAAAATGAGAATTGGCCACGGTTATGACGTTCACCAGTTGGTGACTGGACGCAAGTTGATTATCGGCGGCGTGGACATCGCTCACGATAAGGGTTTGCTTGGGCATTCCGATGCGGATGTACTGTTGCATGCCATTTGCGATGCATTGCTGGGTGCGGCGGCTCTGGGTGATATCGGCAAGCACTTTGCCGATACCGATGCAAAATTTAAAAATATCGACAGCCGAATATTGCTGCGTGAAGTGTCCCGCCTGATCACCAATGCCGGCTATCGTATCAGTAATATCGATGCCACCATCATTGCACAGGCACCAAAAATGGCGCCGCATATCAGCACGATGGTGGCGAATATCGCAACCGATCTGGGCGTACCAATGAATGCGGTGAACGTAAAAGCCACGACCACGGAGAAGCTTGGGTTTGCCGGTCGTAGCGAGGGTATCGCGGCCGAAGCCGTGGCTTTGTTGCTCACAGAAGCATGAAAATACTGGCAATCGAAACCTCCACAGAGTTCTGTTCAGTTGCACTGTGGCAGGAGGGTGTCGCAACCGGTCAAAGCACCGAAGTTGGCCAGAAACATTCTGAATTGTTGATGGCCATGATAGACAGTGTGTTAGTGGAAGCGGGCGTTAAACTTGCGCAGCTTGACGGTATCGCTTTTGGTGCCGGACCCGGATCCTTTACCGGTGTGCGCATCGCCTGTGGTGTCGCCCAGGGACTCGCACTTGGTGCCAACTTGCCGGTCATCGGAATTTGTACATTGCAAGCGCTAGCACAGGGGGCGGCTCAAAACAGGGTGATCGCAGCGCTGGATGCGCGCATGGCAGAAGTGTATTTTGCGGTTTATGAAAAGTTAGGTAATGCATGGGTGACGGTGTGTGAACCCTGTTTGCGTTTGCCTCAAGAGACGCCTGTTGTTGAAGGAACCGGATGGTTCGCCGCGGGCAGTGGATTTGCAGCCCATGGGGATGTGTTGAAAGCGCGATATAACGGACAGCTTGAGGGCATCGACGCAGCCTGTGTGCCACAAGCCAGTGCTATTGCCGAGCTTGCCGCGCCGATGTTTGCAGCCGGGCTGGGGCTGGACGCGGCGCTGGCAATGCCATTGTATTTGCGCGACAAGGTGGCGCTCAAAACCAGTGAGCGGCTGGCTAATCAGCGTCTGGAAAATGAGCGTCAGCCATTGTGATTGACAAGACAGGATTGCAGTTGCGAGACATGAAACCGGATGATCTGGATGCCGTATTGCGCATAGAACAGCAGGTGCACAGCCATCCGTGGACTCGGGGAAATTTCAGTGACTCACTGCTACATGGACATATTTGCAAAGCGTATGTTGATATGGATGAAATAGTTGGCTATGCCATACTGATGCCTGCTGTAGATGAGGTGCATTTGCTGGATATTTGTATTGGTGTTGATTATCAGCGCAAGGGTTTGGGAAAAAAATTGTTGAAGGATATCCTGGCATTGGCAAACGAACTTAAATTTGTAAGGGTACTTCTGGAGGTGCGCCCATCAAATGTGGCAGCGATTGCCCTGTACCGGACCATGGGATTTGACGAGATCGGCTTGCGTCGCGGCTATTATCCGGCAGGGCAGGGCCGTGAGGATGCGATTGTTATGGAGAATAAACTACCGTGAGCGTTTTGCCTGTTACAGATATTGAAAGCTCCCGCCGACGCGAGGATGTTTTGCGCGAGCTGAATCTCTACCCATTATGGAAATTACGCAGCGCCCCAGAAGCTGCTCGCTCAGCTGAACCTGCAAGTATCTCCCTGCCAAAAGTTAATACCGTACAAGCTGAAAAAACGGTTGCTGAAACTCCCCTTGATGATACCGGTGTGCTGGGTTGGTCTGAGCTGAAAAAAAGGGTCAAAGGTTGTACGGCATGCAAGTTGCGGGCAGGTTGTATGCAAACCGTTTTTGGCACGGGCGATGAAAGCGCAGACTGGTTATTTGTTGGTTCGTGGCCGACTGAGGATGATGAGACCAGTGGTGTACCCTTTGCCGGGCAGGCAGGGCAATTGCTGGACAACATGCTGGCAGCTATCAAACTGAAACGAACTGAAAATGTATACCTGGCGAATGTCATCAAGTGCAGCGGTTCAATTATGCGCGGGCCACAGCCGGAAGAAATTGCCGAATGTTCGCCTTATTTATTGCAACAGATCAAACTCCTGCAACCGAAAATCATCGTGGCTCTTGGTCATGCCGCTGCAACGGCCTTGTTGGGCGAGGATCGCGAATGGGATAGCCTGTTGGGCAAGGTTCACGGTTTTGGCAGTTTTTCAAAAGACAAGGGGCAGGCGACAATACCACTTATCATTACCCATCATCCCTCCGCGCTGATGCTCACGCCCCTGAACAAGGCGCAAACCTGGCGGGATCTGTGTCTGGCGCGTGATACCATGGCGTCAGCGAACCAGCAGTAAGTTGCTTGCCAATATCTATACGGAGAAGGTGGATCATGGTTAACAAAGCGGTTGAGTTAAAAGTACTGGTTGTTGAAGACAGCAAGGTTACTTTGAAAGCAATTTGCAATTATCTTGAACGCATGGATATTCAACCGCTGACGGCTGAAAACGGCACAGATGCGCTGGAGATATATCGGCGTGAACGTCCTGATATTATTTTGCTGGATGGCAGGCTGCCCGACATCGATGGTTTCGAGGTGGCAAAACAGATACGCGCGATTGAAAAGAAAAAAGACTGGGCCGCAATTATTTTCCTGACCAGCATGACCAAGGATGAAGATCTCGCTCGCGGCATAGATGCGGGTGGTGACGACTATTTAATGAAACCGGTCAGCGAGGTGGTGCTTAAAGCCAAGGTGATCGCCATGCGCCGTCTGGTTGAAATGCAGCGTTCCCTGATTGAGCTAACGCACAAGCTCAATGTGGCAAACAAGGAATTACAGTTACTTTCTGCCACCGATGGTTTGACTGGTCTTTCCAATCGCCGCATGTATGACGAGTTATCTTTGCGTGAATGGCGACGTTGTGACCGGATGAAAAAACCTTTTGCGCTGGTGATGGTGGATGTGGATAATTTCAAGTTATATAACGACCACTATGGTCATCAGGCAGGTGATGAGTGCCTCAAGGCGGTGGCGGGTCAGATGTTGCGCGCAGCTCCGCGCCCAGGTGACCTGGTGGCGCGATACGGAGGTGAGGAGTTTGTATTCGTGCTGGGTGAGACGGATATTGATGGTGCGCTATGGGTTGCCAATATATTGCGTCAACGTATAGAAGATTTGCATATGCCACATGCTGCGTCAAAGTTGAAACACGTGACGGTAAGTTGTGGTGTCGCAAGTGTGATGCCGAGCGATAAATCATCTCTGGAAACATTGCTGCAATCTGCCGACTATGCCCTGTATCAGGCCAAGGGGCAGGGACGCAACAGGGTGGTAAGTGGTGAGTACGGGAAGGTAAACAAGGAAGTCGCTTAAGCAATAGCCGATCGACTAAATCGGCCAGTCAAAAAAACACTTCAAATAATTATTTCATCGCCTTCGCGCGCCAGTCTAATATCCAGATTTTTGCAATTAAGCCGCGTTACCGCTTCCGCAAAGACTTTTTCAAGATCATCATCACTGCGCGTGGGCTCGTGGTGGGTGCAGTATAAAATCTTGGCGCCCGCATCCATCGCCATTTTGATGCAGCTATCAAACGTGCCGTGCCCCCAGCCTTTTTTGGCTGGATATTCCGCATTGGTATAGGAGGAATCGGCAATCAGAATATCAACGCCCTTCATAGCCTCGATAATGTAGAGGGTCTGTTCTTCAATGAGTGACTGGTAGTCATCGTAGCCGTCATCACCGGGGTCATAGATGTTGTAATGCGGTTCGTGGTCGCCGGTAAAAAATATTGATTTGCCGTTGCAGCTTATGCGGTAGCCTAAATTAACCACCGGGTGGTTGAGCAATGTCGGAACGATGGTGGTATTGCCGATCATGATGTGCTCGTGGGGCATGACAGTCTTGTAGTGTATGCGTGACTTCATTTCCGCCTCGCGTACCGGGAAATAACTGTACTGCATCTGGATGTTCATGATGCGTTCGGGGCCCGCTCCCGAGATCGGATCAAAAGCGCCGTAAAGATGGATGGTATTGCCCGGGATAAAAATGGGAATGAAGAAGGGGAGTCCCTGTATATGATCCCAATGGCTGTGGGTATTAAAAATATGTGCGGTGATGGGTAGCTCTTTGAGCAATTCCTGTGCAAAAGTGAAAATACCGGTGCCGCCGTCCAGTATGATCAGCTCCTTATCGTCAGTGCGCACCTCAATACAGGTTGTATTGCCGCCATAACGCTGAGTGTTGGGTCCGGGGGAGGGTATAGAACCGCGTACGCCCCAGAATTTTATTTTCATTTAATAATCTCTTTGCTGGTTTGTGCAAATGCCTGTGCTTCGGCAACAACATTGGACAGGTCGCCCAATTGTACAATAATTTCATCCAGATTGCCGCCGAAGCGCGATTTTACGGTGTCGGGCAGTGTTTCCATCATCACGTCGCTGTGTGTGGAATTTGAAAGATACTTGCTTAGTTGATCCGCAACATAGAGGCAGCCCTGCAAGGTGTTGTCTGGCAAAACCTGATCATGATGATGCAGGATAGCCTGGGTGATGTTGGTCGGAAACTGCCATTTTTCCACCAGCATTGCTCCAACCACACTATGGTCTACACCGATAACATGGCGCTCGGAAATATGCAGCGGCACGTTGTTCTCGGCACTGTAATTTAACGCCTTGTTGAAGTTTTCAGGAAGGTGCTGGGCAAATACGATCTTGCCGAAATCATGCAGCAAGCCGGCGAGATTACAGTCGCCGGGATCGGTGCCATCCTTGTTGAATTTTGCACATAAAATTCGGGCCAGACTTGCGGTGATCAGCGAGTGCAGCAGATAGCGCTGCATGTCATATCCGGCGGCATTATTTTGCGGTAATACACCAATCACCGCGAATGATAACGCCATGTTTTTAATGGTATTTAAACCTAAAAAAACGATTGAATGGCCGACAGATGTTATTTGCTTGGGAAAACTGTAGTAGGCCGAGTTGAGGATGCGCAGCAGCTTCATCGTCATGACGGGGTCTTTTTCGATAACGGAGACCAGTTCCTTCGGCGAACAATTGATATCCCTCGACAGTTCGAGAATTCGCTGCACGCTTTTGGGAAAAGCGGGCATTCTCTCGATAGCGTCGGAAAGTTTCATGCTGAGTTCGGAAGAGATTTCTTTCATAACAGATTCTGCACCGTTACCTATTACTCAGGGCTTTTCATCAACAGATTCACTTCGGCTTGCCAATTACATATTGCGCAGGAAGTCAGCCCAGTTGTTGGGCGTTTCATACAACCTGACGCGTTCCAGGGTCAAGTGATTGTTATACGTGTCGCGATAGGCAGGGTCAAGCAGCTTGAATGCCACTTTTGCCAGATTTTCTGCGGTGGGCACCACATCCAGCACGACCGTTTTATGCCCCGGAATGGTATTCAGAAATTCAAGTACAGAGGTGTCGCCGCGATAAACCAGGAAAGCGTGATCCCAAGCATCCACCACCTGTTCCTTGGCGATGCGTTTGACATCCGAAAAATCCATCACCATCCCCTGATCGGAGAGCCCTTCCTGCGTGATGATGTCACCGGACAGCGTAATTTCAATTGCGTAACGGTGACCATGCAGATGTTTGCACTGGCTATTGTGATTGGGAATGCGGTGGCCGGCATCAAATTCCAGGCGACGAGTGATATGCATGGTGGTTAAATTCGTTTATCAATTGCCAATTATAGCTTGAAAGCGCGTATTTCGCGGCGCAAGGCACGCATAGCTTCTGGATCAGCATTGTTTTCATAGCGTAAAGCGAGATAGCGTTCGGTGATGCTGTTGATGGCCCCAGCCAGATGGGGCTGGTTGAATGCAGCCCGGCTGGCAAAGTCCTGTGCTCCTTCATACGGCAAACGCTTTGTGCCAGTGCGTTCCAGCTTGCGGCAAAAGCGCAGATAGAGTTTTTGTGTACTGTCGGTTGAGTGTATGTAAAGCCGGCGCAGCATCAGCAGCGCAAATAGCGCCACCAGCATGGCAACACCCAGCATCAGGTTGATCGCCATCTTTTGCCAGCTGATGTCTTCCATACCTAGCCGGGTGAGGAATGCAAATTGTTGCTCTGTGTTGTAACCCAATACCCACTGGTTCCAGCGATAGTTCAGCATATCCAGATTGAAGCGCATTTTCAGCAGCCAGGGCGATTGTGTTCGCGCCATAAAGGGCAGCGATGGGCTATCCGGTATGGATGCACTCAAGCCGCTGCGGATTCTTTCCGGTGAGATCGCGGCGGTGGGGTCGATACGTAGCCAGCCGCGGTTTTTAATCCATACCTCGGCCCAGGCGTGGGCGTCTGACTGACGGATAATGCTATAACCACCTAACAGATTGGGTTCCCCTCCCTGATAACCGGTTACTACCCTTGCCGGTATGCCGGCAGCGCGCATCAAATAAACAAAGCTGGAGGCGTAGTGCTCACAAAAGCCTTTGCGTGTTTCAAACAGAAAGTCATCGATTCCGTCTTTGCCAAGAAGCGGCGGCTCCAGCGTGTATTCAAACTTCTCGCGGTTAAACAGGCTGAGTGCAGCACGAATAATCGCATCATCGTCGGGCAGGGTTGCATGCCAATCAGCAGCCAGTTTGCGTGCACGCGGGTTGAAAGCTGGCGGCAGTTTCAAGGCACGCTGCAATTGGTAGGGCGTTTCATCTGCATTCACGCGGTAAGCCAGTTGCGAATGCACGTTATAACGCGTGCGCGCGATGATGGGCTCTTTGCTCCACACCTGAAAGTCATCCGTGATGATGCTGTCTATGGAAAGTTTGGTGGGCATTTCCAGTGCAAACAGCCAGCGCTTGTTATGGGGTTCAAGCGTCACCGTGTAATCAACCGGATTACCTGTCTGATCCAGCGTCGGCAATTTGCTGCGTATGCTGATACCCGCCGTCCAGGTGACGCCGTCATAGTCCCACAGTATAGGGCCGCGCCAGTACATTTTCTCGTGGCTAGGCGTTGCGCCCTCGAAGCTCACGCGGAAGGCAACCGCCTGTGAGAGTGATAACTTGCTCAGCGTGCCGGGGGACATTGAGTCGGACAGACCGCTGCTGGAATAAGCATCCTGCGGCATACCCCATAGTGGTCCCTGTACACGCGGAAATAAAACGAACAGCAGCAGGGTGAGCGGTATGGCCTGCAGCAAAATCAAGCACGCAATTTTTACACGGGGTTTGATTCCCAGCGTGCCGGTATGAAGATGAATCCAGGTGCTTAGGATCAGCAGCAAGGAGGCAAGCATCATCAGTGCCGTAGGTATGCTCTGCGAGTAGAAAAAATTGGTGATGATGATGAAGCAGCTGAGGTAGATCAGCAGCGTGGCGTCACGCATCGCGCGCAATTCAAGCAGCTTCAGCGAAACCAGTATGATCAGCAGCGTCACTCCGG
>JANXWX010000180.1 GCA_025350915.1 Nitrosomonadales bacterium | reverse complement strand
GCCCGTTGATAGGATTGAAATCTGTCTCGGCACGCGTCTGGGTACTGCTTGCGCTTACACTAATTGTGTTGGCTGTCTTGCTGGCCAAGTGGGTAATTGATCGCCGTCGGGGCAAACAATTGCAGCGCGATATCGAAGAGTCGGCATTTTTGGGGACGCGTCCGGATCGGGAGAGCGAGATCGCGTTACTGCGCAAACAAATGCAGGAAGCGATCGCGGCATTGAAATCTTCGGAGCTGGTGGCGACGCGCAGTGGTAGCGCTGCACTCTATGCACTGCCCTGGTATTTGATGATAGGCCAGGCTGCGGTTGGCAAGAGCTCCATCCTGCGTAATTCAAATCTAAACTTTCCCTATTCGAAACATGACCCACGCGGTATACAGGGTGTGGGCGGAACACGAAATTGCGACTGGTGGTTTTCTGATCAGGCGGTATTTCTGGATACGGCAGGGCGCTACGTCACCGAACAGGAAGACCGTGAAGAGTGGATTGCCTTTCTTGAGATGTTGCGTACCAATCGCAGCAAGCAACCCATCAATGGCGTCATTGTCGCTGTCAGCATTGCGGATCTCTTGACCAGTGATGCAGCGGCAGTTCTTGAAAATGCAAAAATTGTCAGGGACCGTATAGATGAATTGGTCAGCAAATTGGGTATCGTGTTCCCGGTATATATCTTGTTTACCAAGAGCGATCTGCTGAAAGGCTTTGTTAACTATTTTGACGACTTAAGCGTAAAAGAACGTGATCAGGTATGGGGCGCGAGCATGCTGGCGCTGGATAGAAACGACACCAGAGAAGTGGGTGAAATTTTTGATGAAGAATTTCAGGCCCTGCATGCCCGTCTGTGCGCGCATCGTATGCTCAAGTTATCTTTGCGCAGAGATGTCGAAAGCAAAGCTGAAATCATGGATATGCCCAACCAGTTTCAGGCGGCCGGCCCTCGTCTTTCAGAGTTTGTGTATCAGGTTTTCAAAAAGAGCCCTTACAAAGAAACGCCTATCTTTGGTGGTTTCTTTTTCACCAGCGCCGCACAGGAAGGTACGCCGATACAGTATTTGCCTGACTCGGGTTCGGATGCGCAATCTTTTGCTGAAATCCCTAACGCTGAAGTGCATGCTTCCGAAGGCGGTCAAAAGTCTTATTTTATTCATAACCTCCTGCGTGAAGTCGTGCTGCCTAATAGCAAACAGGTGGCACGTAACAAGCGGATGACCAGACGTGCTCGTTTCATCAAGCGTTTTGTCATGGTTATGGCGGTCATCATTGCGATTGTTGGTGTGTTGATGTTGAACTCGGCCTATGACAGGCAATTGCTGCTGATAGCCGACGTGAAAGATAGCAGTAAAGAACTTACGCGCACAGTGAGCAGCAGCAGGCCCAATATTAGTGTTGCCTTTAAGAGCATGCTCGCCTATTACAACTCAACGGGTGACTTGTGGTCTGACGAAGGTTCGCTCAGCTTTATGACGCCCAGCGGATTGCAAGAGCCATTGGGACAAAATTTCCTGCTGGGCATGCAGGCGATATTCCTGAATCCGGTTGCCGATATGCTGGAGGAGCGTTTGAGTAACTACGCTCGCAATATTGTTCCGAAGGCAGATCCGGGAACTGACGAAGGTGTTTCAGACTATTCCAGTCAGCGTAGCCGCAGAACTGCCGCTGCATACGATGAGCTGAAACTTTATCTATATCTGACATCGCCGGATGTGGTTGAGCCTTCCATATTGATTGATTCGTTTACCAATATTTGGGTGGCTGCGCTCAAGAAAAATGGCGTAAAAACGGCTGAGCTTGATAAGGAGCGATTGAGGTATATGCTGACCTATTACGTCAAGCATATGCGTGATCCCTTGAAGGCACCTTTGCGTGCTCAAGCATGGCCAGCGGACAAGAATTTAATCGCCAATGCGCGTACGGTCATTAACCAGCAGCCCAGTTCAGAGCGATTGTATGCCGGGATGAAAGATGTGGGTTCACGCAAGATTGAAGCATTGGATCTTGCTGGCTTGGTGAACGGCGCATCGCGCGGTGCCCTGGTTAGCAATTACAGCATACCGGGGATTTATACCCGCAAGGGATGGGAAGCTTTTGTTTGGCCGTATTTGCAAAAAACCATAGATGAAACATTGCGCACCGATTGGGTGCTGGGTAGTGTTGCCGCAAATAACGAGGTGCCAACGGGAGAGGTACGTGAACAGCTCGTTAAGCAAATTCGCCAAATGTATTTTGCGGACTATACGAACCAGTGGTTCAACATGGTTGGCAGCATCTCTGCACGCAGATTCGACTCGTTGCATGATGCTTCAACCCAATTGCAAAGTTTTACCAGCGATAGCAGCGCGATCCTTGAGATATTGAAGTCAATCAATCAAAACGTGACAATTAAAGATCCGGAGAAAACTTCGTTCTCAGCCGATGGGCAGGCAATCATCGAAGAGCTGCGCTTACCATTTAAAGTCATGAGTCGCATTACCCAAGAAGCAACCAAAGGTAAGGAAAACAACTGGTTTGATACGTATCGCAAATCGCTGACTGCCGTGCAGAAGGATATTGCACGTCTTGCGTCCTCCAGCGATGTGCCGCGCGATACACGCTTGTTTGCCGTCAAACTGATGAATGGCGACGTGGAGTCGGAGTTGTACAGAAGCTGGCTGGCGATTAACCAGGTGATGGAAGATGCTGACAGCAGAACGTCGCAGGCCATGGCAAATATGTTGCGTGCTCCCATTAAAAATGTGTGGGCGACCATCGTTGCAGTGGCGCAGAAGGATCTGGAGAAAACATGGAAGGATAAAACGCTCTTCGCATTTAATGAAACACTGCGCGGTCGTTATCCCTTTGCAAATGACAAGCGCGATGCATCCATGAATGATGTGATCGACTACTTCAAACAAACAGGCGGTATCTACTGGTCGTTTGTAAATGATCAGCTGGGTCCTTTCGTCGAGCGTAAAGGTAACGATTGGGTATCGCGCAAATGGCTGGAAATCGGTTTGGACTTTAACCCTGAATTCTTGTTGACGGTTGAAAAATCTTCGGCGATAAGCAACAGCCTGTTTAAGCGTGGTGAGTCCAATCCAAATATTAACTTTTCGCTATACCCGTTCCCTAATTCGGCTTTAAGTGAAACTTCAATCACTATTGATGGTACCGATTTACGCTATCGCAATGGTCCTCAAGAGTGGCAAAACTTTGTTTGGCCAGGGCAGAATCCGGGCGGCAGGGTTCGAGGTGTTCGAAACGGTAATCTGGCCAGTGCAGAAATTGTTACTGATGGACCCTGGGCATTCTTCCGCTTGATCGATCGTGCGCAGATTTCGTCACGTCAGGGTGACACTTTTGTTGCAACTTGGTCAATGACAGATAGTAATAAACAGCGTATGAGCATGAGCTTCAAGGTGAGGGCCGATCGTAGTGCGGCACTGTTTCAGCCGGGCGATTTGCAATCCTATCATTTACCAGCAGAGGTGTTTTTACGTCCGGCAATTGCTGACAAACGTAATGACTAAGTTGAGTGTTGGCGAATATAGTCTATGAGCTTATTGTCACTGTTTTCAATGTCCGGGAATGCAACCGCTGACAAGCCATTAGACATACGGACCGGCTTTATGGGCAAAATACCGGCTCGCCCAGACTTTGTCCGGCATCAGGCTGGTGATCCTGAAATCAAAATGCTGGATCAATGGATCTATGAAGGTATCGCCTATTTGGCAAGGAGATTTCCTTCGGATTGGAAAGAGCGCATAGAAAATTTCAGTAACATCAGTTGTTATATTGGAGGTGAAGGTGCAATTCCGGACTTGTGCGGGGTGATTTGCCCAAGTCACGACAAAAGCGGTCGTCAGCATCCCTATGTAGATTTTGCAACCTGTGCAAGTACACCTGTGATGCAGACACTGCCATTTATTGCATTACGGTATTCAGATTTCTATTTGCAGAGCTGCAGGTTGCAGGATGATACGGGCGCTGATCTGGATATGGATGCATTAATTCAGCAGGGTCAAATGCTGGGTAATTTGATTCCACCGTTTGAGGTGGAAGGATTTGTAAGTTTGCGCAATCAATGCTGGCTGGAAAAAACGAGTGCAGAGTTTTGGGACAATATATTACCGGGGAGCAGTGGCATTACCCGGCTTAATTTTGCCAGGGATGTAATGCAAACCTTGAAAATGGCGGTCAACCGCGGGCCGGAGCGCATAGTCTGGGGGCTGAGGTTGCCGATTAGTGGAGGTGAAGCAAGTTGCGCATATGTATCTTTCTGGTTGAGTTTGCTTACTGGCGTATTGGGGCAATACAAGTGGAGACCGCATATTTTCTGGAATCCGCAGAGTAAGAGACCTTCATCGCTAACTGTATATTTTCGCCCACCTAATGCTTCAAGTTTTGCGCAGCTGATATGTCCTGAAGTAGACGAGGGTGGTGTAGTGGATGTAGTAAGACGACCATTGGAAAATCTGCCGGAAATTACCAGTGTGAGTTTGAAAGCACTGGTTGACAGTGATTCCATGACGTGGCCGCAAATGCTGGAAAACTGGTTAAAAGGGGGTGAGCATGAACGCAGCAATTGAAGCGATTGCCGATAAGGATACAACAACAGCCGAGGCACCGGATCAGGAAAAAAGCATAGTTGAAGCTGCCGCGCCGCAGTTATCTGCCAAAGTGCTGGAGTTGATTCAGCCGATCGGCAGTAGCGGGACGGGAGAAGATCCGCGATATTCAGAGCATTTTGCGCAAATCAAGCAAGAGATAGACAGGCTTAGCGGGGCAAATTTTGAGCAGGTCTTGAAGCTGTCCCGAGAAGTACTGATCTCCGAGGGCAAAGATTTGCGCGTGGCGGGTTATTTAATCTTGAGCACCCTGTATTGCAAAGGCATCGCCGAATTGCCCGACGCCATTACCGTTTACCGCATGATCATGGACAAGTTGTGGGATGGCTGTTTCCCGACAAAGGCCAATGCGCGTGTTCAGGCGTTTGCCTGGCTGAACAGTGACCGCATGGACACCTTTATACAGCAGCAGAATGGCGAAGCAGCCAGCCTTGAAGACCTGCAACGACTGCGCACTGAAATTGATTTGCTGAACAAGATTGCACGGCAGCGTATGGGTGACGAAGTTCAGCAATGGACACGCATCACTTCTTGGGTAGATGGTTTCCTTAAGGCGAAGCTGTCCGACCAAGCATCGCGGGAGCAAGAGCGGCGTGAGCAAGCGCAAAAGGCAGCGCAGGGTGGGCAAAGCCAGTCACTCGGTAGCGATGCACCGCTGACGGAAAGCCGGGCTGAACAGCAAATTGGCAAAATTGTCACCTTTTACCGCGAGCGCGGCGAGCGAGCGCAATCCATTGCACTTTCGCGTGCCATTCGTTGGGGCGGTCTGATCACGCCTCCTAACGAGGCCGGCATTACCCGCATCCCGCCATTTAGAGTAAGTGCGTTAAATGAGCTGGCAGCGCAGCAAGCAGGCGGGGCAACGCCGGAGCAGATATTTGTGCTGTGTGAAAACCTGCTGATGGAGCCCGGCGGGCAGTGGAATATGGATTTGCAACACGTTGCTCATAAAACCCTGCTGGGTATGAACGATGCGAACAGCGTGCTGGTGCTTGAAGCGGAGATTCGGGGGCTACTAAAACGTTGCACTGGCCTGGCTGATTTATGCTACGATGGCCGCGTTCCGTTTGCCAATGAAGCCACCAAAGAGTGGTTAAATACCTTGGCAGCGGCTGGCTCCCCGGACAACGAGGGACAGTCAGAAATAACCACAGATGAAGATCTTAAAGAGATTATCATCAAAGCTTCTAAAGCGGGTGCAGGAGGAAATTTGGTTGCCGGTCTGGTCGTTCTGCAAGAACTGCCGGGTACGACTGGCCGGCAAAGATTTATCAGGCGTGTTGAAGAGGTGAGGTTATGCATCAAAATGCGATATACAGAAATGGCAGCGCCTATGCTGGAGGCGTTGAATCAGGAGATAATCAAGCTGGATATCGCCACTTGGGAGCCTGCCTTCGCAATCGCTGTCTGGCAGCTGCATCTCAAGCTGATCGCACTCGAACTTCCCAAAGCAAACTCAACTCAGCAAGTCGAACTAAAAGAACGTATCAAAGAGATCAATGCATCGATATGCCTGGCTGATCAATTTGAAGCCGCACGCATGAACCGTAAAACCAAAGATAAAGGAGCAAACCATGGCTGATAGTTTCCAGAATGAAATACCCAAAGCACGCGTCAATATTTCACTTGATGTGGAAACCTATGGCGCCAAACGCAAAGTTGAGTTGCCGCACAAAGCGCTAGTGATCGGCGATTTTAGTATGAGCAAGGCGCAACGCCGTGTAGGTGAACAAGAGCGTATCAATATTGATGGTAACAACATCGATCAAGTGATGGCGGATCTGGCGCCTGCAGTTAACTTTGCGGTTCCAAATAAAATTACCAATGACGGCAGTGAAATACGTGTTGATATTAAATTTAAAAACTTCAAATCATTTCACCCAGAGCAGGTAGCACGACAAGTTCCCGAACTGGCTGGTTTGTTGGCAATGCGCAATTTATTAAAAGATCTGAAATCAAATTTGCTCGACAACACCGCTTTCCGTAAAGAGCTGGAAAAAATAGTCAAAAGTCAGCCCGAGTTGGCCAGACTGAGAAAAGAGCTGGAAGGGATTGCACCTATCGCAGCGGGTAAAGATACTGCGGCGAGTTAAATAAATTTAATACATAAGCGCTGGCAGCACTAAGTTACCGGCTGGATTAAGAGGAGATCAAGATGGCAGAAGCAAGCAAAACGGCAGTCAAGAAAACGGTAGAAACCGAAGAAGCTTCCGGAAGTGTATACGAGCGTTTGTGCGCAAAAATCGACATCGCACCGATGAGTGGTTCGGTGGATATCAGCGGTTTTAGCGATGCCAAGCGAATGGCTGAATCCCCTTTTGACGAGCGCCTGACTGCAGCTATCAGTGTGTTCCTCGAAATGGCAGGTAAAGCCGGCTCTGCGATAGACCGCATTGATCGTGCACTGCTGGATCATTACATCTCGCAGATCGATTCAACCATCAGCGTTCAGCTCGATGAGATTTTGCATAATGAAAGATTCCAGGCGATCGAGTCAACCTGGATGAGCCTGAAGTTTCTGGTTGATCGTACGGATTTCAAAGCTAACTCAAAGATCGAGTTGCTGGATATATCCAAAGAAGAGTTAATGGATGACTTTGAAGAAGCGCCAGACACAACCCAGTCCGGCTTGTTCAAACACGTCTACATCCAGGAATACGACACTCCAGGCGGCGAACCTGTCACAACGATGATATCTAATTTCACTTTCGGCCGTTCTGCTCAGGACATCGGCATGCTGAGTGAAATTTCCAAAGTCTCCGCGGCTGCTCACTGCCCGTTCCTCGGTGGTGTCGATGCCGGCTTCTTTGGCAAGAAAGATATGTCCGAAGTGGTTGGCATACACGACCTCTCCAGTTATATGGACCGCTCTGAATTCCTGCGTTGGAAATCCTTCCGCGAATCAGAAGATTCACGTTACATCGGCCTGGTACTGCCACGCTTCCTGCTGCGTATGCCTTATGGCAGCGAAAGCAACCCGACGCGTGAATTCAACTACGAAGAAGGTGTACGCAGAGAAGGCAGCGAAAATTACCTGTGGGGCAATGCCACATTTTCCTTTGCAGCCAACATGGCACGCAGCCATAAAGAAAACGGCTGGTGTGTTCAAGTGCGCGGTCCGCAATCGGGCGGTAAGGTCGAAAACCTGCCTATCCACACCTATGACGTGGGCCGTGGCAAGCAGATGAAAATACCAACTGAAGTGCTGATTCCTGAAACACGCGAATTCGAATTTGCCGAGCTGGGTTTCATCCCGTTGAGCTACTACAAAAACAGCGACTTCGCTTGCTTCTTCTCGGCCAACTCGACACAAAAACCGGTGGAATACGACAGCAAAGATGCCACGGCCAACAGCCGTATCAACTCTCGTCTGCCCTACATCTTCCTGGTGTCTAAAATTTCGCACTACCTTAAAGTATTGCAGCGTGAGAATATTGGTTCCAACAAAACACGCAAGGCGCTGGAAGATGAACTCAATACCTGGATTAATACCCTTGTAACAGAGATGAAGGATCCTGATCCGGAATTGATCTCTACGCATCCGTTGCGAAAAGCTGAAGTCACGGTAAAAGATATTCCCGAGAACCCCGGCTTCTATCGTGTCGGTTTAACCGTGATGCCGCATTTCCAGATCGAAGGTATCGATGTGCGCTTGTCACTGGTTGCGCAAATGCCAAAAGGCAAGTCATAATTTAGAAGGCTTTCAATGCTGTTCACTTAACCGTTCGTGGTGAGCTTGTCGAACCACTGGCTACGAAGTAAAGGCCCTTCGACAGGCTCAGGGCGAACGGAAATTATTATTAGAGAGCAATATTGAGGTAGTAACGGATTTTATAAAAAAAACTCCGCAGTAGGTATGCAGGAGTCGGTAGCGAGATGTATGGGGGCGAGTGTGATCCTTAGTCAAGGTCAACCAGCAAACTGCAAATTATTTGGAATATCAGGCAGCATTGATGGACCAACTAGCAGTGCGCCGAGAGCTTATGCTCGGTGAGCAGGAACCCGTTTCGGGTTATGAGTAACAGTCATTAAAATATGGAGGTATCACATGGCAAATGCAGCATACATTGAGTTTTACGATGACCAGGGCGCTAAAATCGAAGGTGGAGTAAAAATCTCCGGCCGTGAAGGTACCGTCGAAGCGCTTTCTTTCAACCACGAAATCCGTATCCCAACCGACGCTCAATCGGGCGCGTTGACCGGAACCCGCAAACACGAACCATTGACCTTCACCAAGAAATTTGATAAGTCTTCCCCTTATATGTACAAAGCATGTTGCAAAGGCCAGACCTTCAAAAAAGTGGTGATTCGCTGGTACGAAATCAACGACAAGGGTTCTGAGACAGAGTACTTCCAGCATGAACTGAATGACGTGAAAATCACCTCCGTCAAGCCTATCATGTACAACGTAAAAGATATGGAATACGAGCGTTATCCACATCTGGAAGAGATCTCCCTGCGTTACGCCAAAGTTAAATGGCTGTTTAACGAAGGCGGTCTTGAGTACACAGACTCATGGACAGGCGATAAAGCAGCGTAATACGCCAAGGAGAGCGCGCACCTTACAGTGTGTGCGCTTTTTTTACGCTTCACAACCAGCAAGTGCTTCTAATCATCCAGCCATCGTGCAAGACGCGCTGAGGCTTGATCATTAGCGGTACACCCCACACACAGCAAGGAGCCATCATGGAAAATCCAATC
>JANXWX010000177.1 GCA_025350915.1 Nitrosomonadales bacterium | reverse complement strand
CAAAAATGCACCTAACCAGCCCAGATAGGCTGAAAAGGCCAACAGGGTCAGGCTATCGCTCGCTGACAAGTGTTGTAGCGTAAAGTTACTTGCATAAAGTTGCGTTAAATTCGACAAATTGAGATTGAGCAGGATCAAGCTTACCGTGATAATTAACCAGGCGGTGGTACCGCCCAGCAGGCCTTGCACCAGACCAAAATATAAAAATGGTCGACGGATAAAGCTGTTGCTGGCACCGATTAATTTGGACACTTCAATTTCTTCACGCTGTGTCAATATCTGCAAGCGTATTGTGTTGAAGGTGATAGCTACCAATGCAAAACTTAACAGTATGGCAAGGATTAATACTGCCAGCCGGCCAAATTTAAGCATAGCCTCCAGTTTGCGCGCCCATTCGGAATCCAGCTGGACATGGTCGAACTTGGGCCAGGTTTTTAATTCATCACGCAGCGCTTCCAGGGCAAGGGGATCCTTGCTCTTGGGATAAACAATAAATGCATGGGGTAAGGGGTTTTGGGTCAGTCCCCCGGTTACATCAGCGAGTCCGGTATTTTGCTGTAATTGTTGCAACGCTTTTTCACGCGAAACAAACTCGATGTGAGATACGGCGCTATGCTGCTGCAGCTGTTTGGTATAGCGGGATATTTCATCCTGGCTTGTTGCCATGCTTAAAAACACACTGACTTGAGGTGTACCTACCAACTTGTCTGACAGGCTTTGTAAATTTTGCAACAGGATATACCCTCCCGTTGGCAGGCTTAGCGCAACGCCGATTACGATGACGTTTAACAGGCTGGAGACAGGCGTAGTGCGCAATTGACGCAAGGTAACCTGCATGACATACAGATGGTGCATCAGCCAGCTCTTCATGCTTGCAATTCTCCTTGCTTGAGCGATAGTTTGCGACCCTGAAATTGGCGCAAGATGCTTTCGTCGTGGGTGGAGATTAACAGGGTAGCGCCCACCTGATGGAAGGACTTGAATATTTCCATAATGTCATTGGCGCTGTCTGAGTCAAGATTACCGGTAGGTTCATCAGCCAGTAAAATAGAGGGACGATTGACAATGGCGCGTGCGATGCATAAACGCTGCTGTTCACCACCGGAGAGTGCGATCGGGAGGGCTTTCTCGCGTTTTAATAAACCCACTTTGTCCAATGCTGCACGTACCCGTTTCGCGCTTTCACGATGATCGAAGCCGGCTATTTGCAAGGGCAGCATCACATTGTCGAACAAATTACGGTCAAACAATAATTTGTGATCCTGAAATACCAAACCCAGATTACGACGTAAAAAAGGGATCGCACCGGTTCTGATCTTGCCTATATTCTGGTTGTTTACCAAAATCGTACCGCCATTCGGGCGCTCAATAGCGGCAATCAGTTTTAGCAGCGTGCTTTTACCGGCACCCGAGTGACCGGTTAAAAAAAGCATCTCGCCGGCATTCACATCGAAGCTGATGTTTTTCAGCGCGGCATAGCCACCGGGGTAGCGCTTGGAGACCTGTTTAAAACTAATCATGCGTCCAACCCCAGCAAAGCCGCCACAAAATCCTCCGCAACAAAAGGACGCAAATCATCAAGACCTTCACCTACACCGATAAAGCGCACGGGTATCGGGTGTGTCTTTGCAATGGCAGCAATGACGCCGCCTTTGGCGGTGCCATCCAGCTTGGTGAGCACCAGCCCGGTCACATCCAACGCATCATCAAACGCTTTGGCCTGGCTTAATGCGTTCTGGCCTGTATTTGCATCCAGCACCAGTAAAATTTCGTGCGGGGCAGAGGGCAGGGCTTTTGCGATCACGCGTTTCACTTTTTTGATTTCTTCCATCAAATGCGCCTGCGTCGTCAGGCGGCCTGCGGTATCCGCAAGTACAACATCAATCTTGCGAGCCTGCGCGGCCTGGATCGCGTCAAAAATGACCGCGGCGGCGTCGCCGCTTTGCTGTGCGATAACGGTTACATCGTTGCGCGCACCCCATTCCATCAGCTGTTCACGGGCTGCGGCGCGAAAGGTGTCGCCAGCAGCCAGCAATACTGACTTGCCCTGTCCTTGAAAATATTTGGCCAGTTTGCCGATGGAGGTTGTTTTACCGGCACCATTGACGCCAACCATCATAATAACGAAGGGCTGTTGGTTGGCGATTTGCAGCGGATGGGCGAGTGGTTTTAATAGTTTCAGCAGGCTGTGTGCCAAAGCATCTTTTAATTCAGCTGCCTCGGTGAGGTGTGATTCTTTTACCTGGCGGCGTACATCAGCAAGCAACATCCGGGTGGCGTCCATACCAACGTCAGAGGTAATCAGGATTGTTTCAAGCTCTTCATAAAGCTCTTCACTTATTTTTCCACCCAGGGCAAACAGCCCGGAAAGCTGACTACCCGTGCGTGAGAGGCCGTTTTTTAGTCTCCCCAGCCAAGTACTTGCGGATTTGGGATTTGTTTCCTGTGCAGCATCGTTTGTGGATTTTTTTAGGAAACCTAACATGATTTGTACTGTCTAGTGTTCGTCGAAAGGCAATAAAAAGGAGGATAATACGCGATGTTTTCGGCGCATAACGTTTAGGTTGTATTCTATTCTGATTGAGACAGGTTAGTCTAAAAAATTAGGGGTGCTTGATGCAAAAATGGTTAGTTAAATACGTAATGCTGTGGGTCTTTTTTATTCCCGGATTAGTGAATGCTGCGTCGCTGGAAAAGTCGGTTTTCGAAAAAACGCTGGGCAATGGCCTTAAAGTGATCGTCAAGGAAGATCACCGTGCACCGGTACTGGTACAACAAATCTGGTACCACGTTGGAAGTATGGATGAGATTACCGGGACAACCGGTATAGCGCATGTGCTGGAACACATGATGTTCAAAGGCACGAAATCCGTGCCTCCCGGAGAGTTTTCCAGGCGCATTGCCGCAGCGGGAGGGCGCGAGAATGCGTTTACCAGCTATGACTACACTGCTTATTTTCAACAACTTCATAAAGACAAACTAGAGCTGGCAATGAAGCTGGAATCAGATCGCATGCATAACCTGGTGTTGTCTGATGCGGAATTTGCTAAAGAGATACAGGTGGTGATGGAAGAGCGCCGCATGCGCACGGATGATGAGCCGCATGCACTGCTATCCGAGCAGCTGATGGCGATGGCTTATCAGGAGCACCCTTATCACCACCCCATCATAGGCTGGATGAACGACCTGAAAACGCTCACAGCCGCCGATGCACGCAATTGGTATCAGCGCTGGTATACACCGAACAATGCTACGCTGGTGGTAGCGGGAGATGTAAAAGCGAGTGAAGTATTTGCGCTGGCACAACGCTACTACGGCAAGATTCCTTCGCGTGCATTGCCGTCGCGTAAGAATTATATTGAGCCAAAACAGCTTGGTAGCAAGCGCTTCATTGTCAAGGCACCTGCGGAACTGCCATTGCTGGTGATGGCCTACCAGGCACCGACCTTGCGTGACCCACAAAAGGACACCATACCCTACGCACTTGAAGTGTTGGGCGGTGTGCTGGATGGTAACCAATCAGCACGGCTAAATAAAACACTGGTGCGTGAAAAACAAGTGGCCAGCAATGTGGGTGCGGGTTATGACAGTACTGCGCGCGGCCCAAGTTTGTTTACCATTGAAGGTACTCCAAGCGCTGGGGTGAGTGTAGCCGCGCTGGAAGCAGCATTACGGGAACAAATTGCCATACTGGTGCGTGACGGTATTAGCCCGGAGGAGCTTGCTCGGGTGAAGGCACAGGTTACTGCCAATGAAGTGTACAAGCTGGATTCCGTGTTTTATCAGGCGATGCAGCTGGGGCAGATGGAAAGCATAGGCCTGAAGCATCAGGACATACCCGTGATGCTGGAAAAAATTCAGGCGGTTACTGCGCAACAGGTGCAGGACGTTGCCCGCGATTTTCTGAAAGACGACAACTTGATTGTGGGTGTACTTGACCCGCAAGCGCTTACAGGCAAACCTAAACGTAATACCGGAGGAGACACGCATGTTCGCTAAATCATTTATTGTTGCCTTGTCTCTGACTCTGGGTTTGGTCACTCTTGCCCATGCTACGCCAAAAATACAGCACTGGCAGGCACCCAGCGGAGCCCAGGTATATTTTGTAGAGAATCATGATTTGCCGATGCTGGATGTGTCAGTCGATTTTCCTGCGGGAAGCGGCTTTGATCAGGCCGAAAAATCGGGGCTGGCAGGATTGACGCGTTCGCTACTCGTATTGGGCTCAGAAGGTTTGGGTGAAGATGAGATTTCACGCGGACTCGCCGATATCGGTGCGCAAATGGGAGGAAATTTTGATGCTGATCGTTCGGGTGTCTCACTTCGCACATTGAGCAGTAAAGCGGAGCGTGATGCAGGATTGAAGATTATCTCATCTATTCTTCAGCACCCCTTGTTTCCTCAGGGCGTATTGGAACGTGAAAAAACACGATTGATAGCTGCATTAAAAGAAGAGGAAACCAAGCCTGAAAGCATTGCTGCCAAAGCATTTAATAAAGCAGTATTTGGTGATCACCCTTATGGCATGCCATCATCCGGTGAAATAGCCAGCGTAGAAAAACTGCAGCGCAGTGATCTGCAATCGTTTTACACAACCCATTACGGTGCTAAGGCTGCGGTAGTCGCGTTAATGGGCGATGTCAGTCGTGCCGAGGCGGAAGCAATTGCGCAAAATCTGACCGCACAACTCCCGGCAGGTGGCGCTAGCAATGTCATTCCACCGGTGGCGCGACCGGCCAAAGCCAGCATGCTGCGTGTGCCGCACCCTGCAACACAAAGCCATATTTTGGTTGGCGCGCCGGGTGTGGCGCGTAATGACCCTGATTACTTCACCTTGTATGTCGGCAATTACATCCTGGGTGGTGGAGGGTTCGTGTCGCGTTTGATGAATGAAGTTCGCGAGAAACGCGGACTGGCTTACAGTGTGTATAGTTACTTCATCCCCATGCAACAAGCTGGTGCTTTCCAAATTGGTTTGCAAACCCGAAAAGATCAGGCAGATGATGCGCTGAAGCTCGTCAATAAAATTCTGCATGACTTTATCGCGCAGGGTGTTACCGAAAAAGAATTGCAGGCTGCCAAACAAAATATTATTAATGGCTTTCCATTGCGGATAGACAGTAATAAAAAAATTCTCGACTATTTGGGTGCGATTGGTTTTTATCATCTGCCGCTCACTTATCTGGACGACTTTCCCGGCAAAGTGAGCAAGGTTACGGTTGCTGATATTCGTGACGCTTTCAAACGCAAGATTAATTCCGACGCCCTGGCAACTGTTGTCGTGGGTGCGCCCGATGCAGCAGACAAGATGGACAATGCTGCGGGAGCGGACAAATAAATCGCGTACGTATCATTGGTGGGTCACACCGCAGCCGCATACTCACCTTCCCGGATGCGGCCAGCCTGCGCCCTACACCGGGCAGAGTGCGCGAGACACTGTTTAACTGGCTTGGACAGGACTTGACCGGTAAACGTTGTCTCGATCTGTTTGCAGGCAGTGGTGCCCTGGGCATGGAAGCAGCTTCCCGCGGTGCGTCAGCTGTGGTGATGATAGAAAATAATCGCACGGTATACAGTGCGTTGCAGGAAAACATCAGGAAACTGGATTTTCATAACATAGCGTTGCGTAGCGAAGATGGGCTAAAATTCGTCCTGCGCTCAAATGAACAGTTTGATGTCATCTTTCTTGATCCGCCATTTCAAAGCGATTATCTGGAGAAACTCCTTCCGTATTTGGCCAGCCGGCTCGCCCCGGAGGGTATGCTGTATATTGAAAGCGGTAAACAGTTTGAATCCGTTGCACCTTGGCATATGCTGAAAAGCGGACAAGCCGGCGCAGTTTATTATCAACTTTGGCAATTGGAGCAACATGATTAAAGTCATCTATCCCGGAACATTCGATCCGATTACCCGCGGCCATGAAGATGTCGTGCGCAGGGCGGCAGGGCTGTTTGGCGAGGTGATTATTGCAATTGCAGCCAGTCGTACGGCAACCATGTTTACGCTGGAAGAGCGCGTCAATATGGCAGAAGAGATATTTGCAGATCAGGCCAATGTCAGGGTGGAAGGCTTTGATGGTTTGTTGATGGATTACGTAAAAGATCAGCATGCTCGTGCAGTATTGCGAGGTTTGCGCGCGGTGTCAGATTTTGAATATGAATTTCAAATGGCGGGCATGAATCGCAGTCTGCATCCCGATGTTGAGACCTTGTTTTTAACGCCTGCAGAACAATATACATTTATATCAGCCAGCATGGTGCGAGAGATTGCCCGCTTTGGCGGAGACGTAAGTAAATTCGTATCGCCCTCGGTGGCGAAAAAATTAATCGCAAAAAATTTAGTTTAAGGGACAACGCATCATGGCTTTAATGATTACCGACGAATGTATCAATTGCGACGTGTGCGAGCCGGAGTGCCCGAACGACGCAATCTCACAGGGCGACACCATCTATGAGATTGATCCGAACAAATGCACCGAGTGCGTCGGTCATTACGACACGCCGCAGTGCGTTGTCGTGTGCCCTGTAGACTGCATACCATTTAATCCTGATGTTGTAGAGAGCAAGGAGCAATTGCAGCTAAAGTATGAAAAATTAATGGCTGCCAAAGCAAAAAAATAAATATCAGTTTTTTGCTGCGTTATTGGGCTCGCCCTCAACGTTGCCAATCATTCGACACTTTCATCCCCACCACTACACATTTTTTCAATCACGCCAAAACATATTGCTCGGTCTAAGCGACATAGCAAAAGGTTAAATTAATAACCGTCTGTTCAATTTATTTTCTGTATCTTTCACATTGTGTGGTCACAGATGGTATTGAAAATATGCGCGGTTAAACTCCTTCCCATTCAAAATTACAGCAGGTATTTTTGTCGATCAGTAGGCGTATTTCAGGCTAATTGTCAGTGGAGATAAGCCAGCATAATGCCACGTATTTATTGATAACTTATTAAATAATTTGATATTTTTACCTTGGTGGGATACCATCATAATTGTGGCCTATGTATATAGCTTGCTCTGTACATCGGTACGGATGCTACCATTATTCTTTCTCCTGTTATCCGCAGGCTGCAAATTCAGATACTGATGAGCGCACTCAAAAATTCGATTATTCTTTGGCAGCGGGTGCGCTGACATTCATTAGAAAATTTTGTAGCCGCCGATGTTTTTAGCAAAGGATAGTTATGCCAGTTTCACGCTTAATTACAGATCTAAATCATTTGCACAACGAACTAAGTGCGGAGGGGCCAGCATCTGCATCAGTACTTGATGATCTTCGTCTGGCGGTTGCACGAACAAATGAAATTCGACGCCAACTCGACATTGCCCAGCTTAAGCTCGCTGATGTCATGACTCTGGCCGGACAGAAATTCATTGATAGGAAAGTTGCGCCTAACAATACACCGCATTTGCTCAATTACCGTTTTCACATACCTGACGGATTGACTACGGGTATTCCCGAGATTGATGCTTCACACCGTGCACTTTTTCAGGCAGGAAATCGTCTTTGTTGGCAGGCACTGCAACCGGATGTGAATGCAACTGAAGTGGACTTGGCAGTAGGTAAATTAATCCAAAGTGCGAATAGTGCTTTCTCTATTGAAGAGCACTTGATGGATGACACGGGCTATGAACATAGTGATCACCATCGTGCTATTCACCAGCGCATGCGCGATTATTTGTCTGACATGCAGGAACTGGCGACAACGACACCGCTTGCTGTCGTGGTTAAATTGGAAAGATTTTTGGGGTCATGGTTTGTTTGGCATTTACAAGGAGAAGATGTCAAATTCAGCAAATGCGTTCTGAGCGAGAAACAGTATTGTGCAACAGAGCCAGCCGATCTTTCGCAACACTTAAACATCGTTATGTATACTGACCCGGTATGCGGAAGACTGGTAAGTGATAGTTCCCCTTATCGACTTACACGTGGTGGTGAAAATATGTATTTCTGTAGTGTTGCCTGTTGCAGTCGCTTCAAATTAATAGACGATAAGATGCCTGGAGACATTGAGAAGCCGGATACTTCAGTTCCTGTGGTGACGTTACCGGCATCGCGAGGCAAAGAAGAATCAACTTTTTCTGCTCAGGATAGCGCTTCACGCAATCCAGTCCGGGAGTTGGGTTATTTATTTCGTGGTCAGATTTCATCCTTGCTGATTTCATGGCGTGAGCGACACCATGTCAGGAAAACCAGTCGTGTAATGTTGTCGCAGTATCGTTCAATCGCTACAAGTCACCCGGATTTGCTTCCCGGCGAAGTATATAAATTTGTGGTGATGGCCCATACAGGATGCGACACGGCAACGGCGAATATGATTCTGAAACGGGCAGAAGAGAGTTTTGCAGCGTGGCCTGTAAGCCGTGCGCTTAAGCTGCGAGATGTCGTACACTATTTGACAGTTACCGAGTATCTGGATCGCTATGGCAAGGACTTCTGGTTGCGTTCTGAAATTAACAAGTTGGTTGCATCCCGGATTCCTGGAAATCTTTGATTAGAAATACCTGGGGCTATCCGATCAAGGCTATGCGATGTTTCCTTGAGATCAATTTTGCTTCCACTATCGCTGTTATGCCTGCCAAATGCCAAATCCTGCTTCACGTAAACTAATCCCCAGCTCCACTTCCATTTCGCATGCTTCATCGTAAGCCATCGGATTATAAGCTTCGTAGAGATCCGGCCATAAGCGCAATCCGTATTTTTTTACATAGTTATTGGATTGGATACCGGCTTTATGCCTGTCGAAACGCAGGTCCGGATCAAGCCCTGTCATGCCAACATATACGCAAGGTTTACCGGGAATGTAGGCCGGGTTTCGCTTTTTGAACTTGCCTTCATACAAAACATCTTTGGACAGTTCAATAATATAGACGTTGTAATGCTTATGCCGCCCCATGTTTTATCTTGAGAACTTAATTAGTGAAATGAAAAAAGACCGGTTAAAAACCGGTCTTTTATTTGGCGTAATATTTTTTTAAATATTACTTCTTGGCGCCGTTTACTGCAGCTTTCAGCGTTGCACCAGCTTTAAATGCAGGAACTTTAGCAGCTTTGATTTTCAATACTGCGCCAGTTTGCGGGTTGCGGCCTGTACGAGCTGCGCGCTTGCGTACTTCAAAAGAACCGAAACCCACTAGCGCAACGTTGTCGCCCTTTTTCAGGGTAGCAGTGATGATGTCGATTAATGCAGCAATATTGCGGTCAGCGTCAGCTTTAGTACCGCCAACTTTGGTTGACAATGCGTCGATGAGTTCTTTACGGTTCATGAGTGTTTAATCCCTGTAGTTGTGGTTAATGAGGCGGATAGATTGTTATGGATTTTCAGCCGGCTGGCAAGGGGTAAAATCACTTTTTTGCTTGCAAGCTGTATTAAGGAATGCCTTCTATTGGTCAGACCTACCCGATTGTACTATCCCAATTCAATAATTGACAATGGTAGATTTGTCACGATTTTTAACTGGTAGT
>JANXWX010000175.1 GCA_025350915.1 Nitrosomonadales bacterium | reverse complement strand
CAGCGCGGCTGGCAATTTTTAAACGGGCAGTTTGGTGAATTCATTGATGTGCTACCTGCGCAGCAGCGAGTGGAGGATAAGTGGTATCAGGGTACGGCCGATGCGGTGTTTCAGAATCTGGATATTTTGCGCGAGACCAACCCCGAGTATGTGTTGATTCTGGCGGGTGATCATGTATACAAAATGGATTATGGCGAGCTGATTGCATTTCATGTCAGCAAGCAGGCGGATATGACCGTAGCCTGCATTGAAGTGCCATTGAAGGATGCGACCGGATTTGGTGTGATGGAAGTGGATAAGGAAAGCCGCGTCGTTGCCTTTGACGAAAAACCGAAGCAGCCCAAGCCGATGACAAATAACCCGGATATGGCGCTGGCCAGCATGGGTGTTTATGTTTTTAATTCGCAATTTCTGTACGAGCAATTATTACGCGATGTGGATGATCCCCGCTCCACTCATGATTTCGGCAAGGACATTATTCCGCATTTAATTTCAGCAAAATACCGCGTGTATGCACAAAATTTTGACAGCAGCTGTGTCAAACAAACAGCTGCCGGTGTGCCCTATTGGCGCGATGTGGGTACGGTGGATGCCTATTGGGAAGCGAATATGGAGTTGACCAAGGTGGTGCCTGACTTGAATATGTATGATCAGGACTGGCCGATCTGGACCTATCAGGAACAGCTGCCCCCGGCGAAGTTTGTGTTTGATGATGACGAGAGAAGGGGAATGGCCGTTGATTCTCTGGTATCAGGCGGATGCATTATCAGCGGTGCTACCGTACATAACTCGCTGCTTTTTTCGAATGTGCATGTGCATAGTTATTCTACGGTTGAATCGTCAGTATTACTCCCTGGTGTAGAGGTTGGGCGCAATGTCGTGATAAAACGCGCAGTTATCGACAAGCTGAGTGTTATTCCCGATGGCATGAATATTGGAGTGAATCTGGAAGAAGATAAAAAGCGCTTTTATGTCAGCGAAAAAGGTGTCGTATTGGTGACGCCGGATATGTTGGGGCAGAAAGTGCACCGAATAAGGTAATTTTCCTGTTGGAACCGACAGGAAGCCGCAATTATAAATTCACTGTATTGCGGGAATAACGTTGTTTGAGGTATTTGGCCCATCGTTTTTATTTCTGGCATAGTTGTTGCTTTTTATACATTGCAATACGAAAAAACCATGCAACAGTATTTAAATTAAATTGTTGAGGTTGCCAAATGACTAAATCAGTAGATCTTGTATTTCTCTGGCATATGCATCAGCCGGACTATCGCGATTACGCCAGCGGTGATTTTCTGCTGCCCTGGGTTTATCTGCATGCGCTAAAAGATTACTCCGATATGGCTTACCACCTGGAGCAGCATCCGAAAATGAAAGTGGTGGTCAATTTTGTGCCGATCTTGCTGGATCAGCTGGAAGATTATCAACAACAGTTTGCCAGCGGCAATATTCGTGATCCTCTGTTGATATTGCTTGCGCGTGAAAATCTGAACGATGTCAGCGATGCGGGGCGTGACCTGATCATAGACAGTTGTTTCCGCAGTGATCACAATAAAATGGTCGCGCCTTATCCGTTTTATAAACGTTTGTCCGATGTATATAAGCTACTTGAGCCCGGCGGGACGGTTGCGATCTCCTATTTGTCCGGACAATATCTGGCAGATTTACTTACGTGGTATCACCTTGCCTGGTGTGGAGAAAGCGTGCGACGTGAACATGATCTGGTGATCAGTCTGATGAGTAAGGATGAAAACTTTACTTATGAAGATCGCATGTCATTGTTTGACCTGATCGGCAGCACAATCAGCGGCATCATTCCACGCTATCGGGCATTAGCCGAGAAAGGGCAGATCGAGCTCTCCACGACACCGCACTACCATCCTCTGGCACCGTTGCTGCTCGATATACACAGTGGTCGCGAGAGCCAGCCTGACAGTAGCTTGCCTCAATCGCAGAGTTATCCAGGCGGCAGGGCGCGAGTGCAAACTCAACTGCAGCAGGCAATAGAAACACACCAGTCGCGTTTCGGTGTTAAACCCCAGGGGGTGTGGCCTGCCGAGGGGGCGGTATCAACCGCTATGATTGGTTTGCTGGCTGAACAGGGTTGCCGATGGGCTGCTAGCGGGGAAGGTGTGCTGGTAAATAGTTTGGCGCATGCGCAACAATCTTTTGAAAGTCGTGCACAATATCTTTACCGCCCTTATCGGTTGCAAGGAGTAGCTAATTCAGTTCATTGTTTCTTCCGCGATGACCGCCTTGCCGATATGATCGGTTTTGAATATTCAAACTGGAACGGTCAGGATGCCTCGCTGCATTTTGTCGAGCAGGTGGAAGCTGTGGCCGATCAAGCTGAACATGGAAAGATACCTCTGGTAAGTGTGATTCTGGATGGCGAGAATGCGTGGGAGTATTACCCCTATAACGGCTATCATTTTTTGAATGATCTTTATACCGCACTGGAAGAGCATCCAACAATAAGCACGACGACTTTTGGCGGATATTTGAATGTGCTTGAAGCGGGTGGTGATCACGCTAAAACCAGCGAAGGTAATTTGCCCGGGCTGGTTGCGGGAAGCTGGGTGTATGGAACATTTTCTACCTGGATAGGTTCACCAGAAAAAAATCATGCCTGGGATTTATTATGTGCGGCGAAACTCAAATATGACATGGTGATGGCCGCAGGTCGTCTGAATGATGAGGAAAAACGTGCCGCTGAAAGGCAACTATCATCATGCGAAAGCTCCGACTGGTTCTGGTGGTTTGGTGACTACAACCCGTCGCATGCGGTAGCCAGTTTTGACCGTTTGTATCGGCATAATCTGATGCATTTGTATCAGTTGCTGAAACTGGAGGTTCCGGAAAATCTGAATACCCCCATCAGCCAGGGTGGTGGCATTGTTGAGGCTGGAGGCACCATGCGACGGGGTGTTTGATATCTTAAAACGCATGACATTTCATAATTAACTAATAAGCGTTTATGACAAAAGTTAATGGCAAGCGTTTCCCGCGAAGCAGCGGTATTCTGCTTCACCCTACCTCCTTGCCGGGTCCGCATGGTTCGGGAGATTTTGGTGCGGCGGCTTATCATTTTGTTGACTGGCTAGCCAAAGCCGGGCAAACAATGTGGCAGATATTGCCTCTTGGTGGCATAGGCCCTGGCAACTCACCCTATATGAGCAGTTCTGCCTTTGCCGGCAATCAGATGTTGATTGATCTGAACGAATTGCATGAATATGGCTGGCTTGCTGCAGACGATCTGGTGCTCGAAGCAGATTTTAATACCCACAAAATAAATTTCAATCTGGTGAATGATTACCGTATGGCCAGGTTGCGTCTTGCTGCAAAGCGATTTTTTGCCGATCAGCAGCAGCATCAGGATGATTTTGATGCATTTTGCGAGACCGAAAAATCCTGGCTGGATAATTATGCATTGTTCATGGCGCTATCGGAGAAGTTTGCGGGTCAAGAGTGGGGGCGCTGGCCTGCGGAATATGCAACGCGTGATGAAACCGCGCTGAAACAAGCGAGCGTGATGTTGGGAGATGCAGAAGGCTTCTGGAAATTTTGCCAATGGTGTTTTTTTCGCCAATGGCGAAAATTAAAAAAGTACGCCAATAATCATGGCGTCAGTATTATTGGTGATATGCCTATATTCGTGGCCTATCAGAGTGCGGACGTATGGTCGCGCCAACATCTGTTTGAGTTGGGTCCCGACCATCAACCCACGGTGATCGCAGGTGTGCCGCCGGACTATTTCAGTGCAACAGGTCAGCGCTGGGGCAATCCCCTGTTTCGTTGGTCCGCACATGAGCTTGAGAATTATGCGTGGTGGATAGAGCGGATGCACAAGACCGTTGAGATGTTTGATCTGGTGCGCATTGATCATTTTCGCGGGTTCGCAGCCTATTGGGAAATCCCCGCTACAGAGCCGACAGCTGTTAATGGCAGATGGATGCCCGGACCCGGAGATAAACTGTTTTGTGCGATACAAAAAGCGCTGGGCAAACTTCCGATCATTGCGGAAGACCTTGGTGTGATCACGCCCGATGTAGTGGCGCTGCTAAAGAAACTCGGATTCCCGGGAATGCGCGTGCTGCAATTTGCGTTTGGTGGTTCGAGTGACAACGCTTATCTGCCGCATAATTTCATCGGCAATATGGTTGTTTATGTTGGCACCCATGATAACGATACAACCCTCGGCTGGTTCAGTACGGCCTCAGAGCATGAGCGCAAATTTGTATGCAAATATCTGCGTACGGATGGCAAAGAGATTAATTGTGAGTTGATTCATGCGGCATCTGGATCGGTTGCAGATATAGCGATTTATACCCTTCAAGATGTGATGGGGCTTGGTACTGAGCATCGTATGAACAGGCCGGGCAAAGCGGATAATAATTGGGAGTGGAGATTCAGCTGGGATCAACTGACCGCGCAGCAAACCGAGCATCTATATGAAATTTCAGCTTTGCATGGGCGCTGCAATGCAGATCGTTTGAAACTTTAGCGAAATATTGTTGCAGTATTTCTATATTTCGCCTGACATAACCAAATTACGGCCCGAGTTTTTGGCTTTATAAAGCAGTTCATCCGCGGCGGCAATTAACTCATGTTGCGAAATCTGTTTCCTTTCGGTCGCAAAATTGATTGAGGCGACGCCGAAGCTGGCCGTTAATTTGATACTTTGCGCCGTATTATGAATGGTGGTGTTTTTAGTCAATTCAACGCGCAGTCTCTCCGCGAGTAATTCAGCGCCCGACAAGTCTGTATCTGGAAGCAGTAATAAAAACTCTTCACCGCCATAACGAATCACATAGTCTACGTGTTCCCGTGTATTGGACTGTAACAATGAGGAGAAAAAGCACAGCACGTCATCACCGGCCTGATGGCCGTAAGTATCATTAACCGATTTGAAATGATCGAGATCGCACAGGATAACCGTAAGCCAATAACCATGCCGCTGCGCACGAGATAGTTCTTTTTCAAGTACATCGTCGTACAGATAACGTCTGTTGTAACAGCCTGTCAGGTGATCGCGCACCGTCTGGCGCTTCAACAGGGATTGTGTGCGAAACTCATCGCGCCAGAGACGATGATAGCGACGGATAGCCATCGCGCCAAAAAGATTTGTCAGGACAAACAACAGCGACATTCTCATCAGGTCAGCTGTTCTGATATCGCCCAGTTTATATGAGACAAATATAAATATTAAAGTACTGCTGAGTGCAACGCCCAGGGCATAGACCAGTCTGTTCGGTATGAACAGGTAAACCACGATGAGCATGATAGACATGGCCATGGCATGCCATGGCATTTCGTGTGGACGATAAATAACGATGAAAATAAATGTGCCCATACCGACTATTTCAGTAATGGTGGCAGCAAGCGGGGGGGCGCATACAGACTGAGGCCTGAGATATATCATGTAAATTGCGGCGACAGCGGTAATCGCAACCAGTAGTCTGGCAATAACGAGGGTCAGCGCATTGCGTGTATATCCCAGTGCGGCGATATCGGTAAAAATGAATGCCAGATAGAATAAGGAGCAAAAAACAAGCGCGATACGTAGTTGATGCTGCCCGCGTTCCAGATAATGCTGGAGGAATTCTTTTTCTGTTTTTTTATCTCGGAATTCACTCCAGAATGGATGGAGTTCAAATCCATCCATATGGTTAATATTTTTTTGCACGATTAATTGCCTTGAAGTTTGCGGCGCATTATATATGAAAAATCACTATGCTTTTGTTGATAAAGAAACTTTGTCAGCTGCGCAGGTTGAGAAGGGGCACGGTTATATTATTTTTCTCTTTATCAATTTATACCATTCAAACCAGATTACCCCGCCTGAAGCAGCCAAAAAACATATCAAGAATTGTGCCGGTGAGACAAGTGAGAAGTGAAATATTTGCTGCATAAAGGGCTGTGTGAGTGTAAATACAAGAAAACCAAAAGCACCACCAATAACCCACCAGGAAGCGATATTTTTTCTTTTAAGCGTAGACAGGAAAGCGTGTTCCCATGAGCGATTGACCAATATCAACCCAAGGTTTGCAACGACGACAGTGGTGAATGTCAGCGTGCGAATTGTATCCGCCGAATCAGAAATGCTCATTGCATAAGTCATAACGCTGAATGCCGCGAGCATCACAACGATACCCTGAGCAAGACTAATTAACAAAATGGATTTGCCGAACAGGGATTCGTGCGGGTCGCGTGGTGGACGCTGCATGATATTGTTTTCTGGCGGCTCGGCTTCAAATGCGATGGAACATGCAGGGTTGATGATCATTTCCAGAAAGACAATGTGAACCGGCGCGAAAATGATGGGCCAGCCCACCAGCATGGGGATGAGTGACAGGCCAATGATTGGGATGTGCACCGCGAAAATATACGCCATTGCTTTGCGCATATTGGCGAAGATGGTGCGACCCAGCCGAATCGCATGCACGATAGAGGCGAAGTCGTCATCCAGCAATACCAGTGCAGCAGCTTCACGCGCGACATCGGTACCGCGCCCGCCCATGGCGATACCGATGTGCGCTGCTTTTAATGCGGGTGCATCATTGACGCCGTCTCCCGTCATCGCCACCACTTCGCCATTGGCTTTTAGCGCATTGACCAGAAGCAGTTTCTGTTGCGGCACCATGCGGGCAAAGATATTGCTGTGCCGTATTCGCTCTTGAAGCGTTTGTTCATCCAGCAGGCTTAATTCAGGTCCTGTAATAATTCCGCCTTTGCCGCAATCGAGTCCGATTTGCTCTGCGATTGCCGCAGCGGTGGCGGCATAGTCACCCGTAATCATGACAACGCGTATACCGGCTGTGGCACACTCTTTTAGCGCAGAGGCTACGGTTGGTCGCACCGGATCTGCTAGCCCGATCAGACCAATAAATTCAAAATCGAAATCATGCTGGATGTCAGGCCACTCGGGGCCGCTATAAGTAGCACGGGCAACGCCTAGCACACGCATACCCTGAGCTGCCAGCGCATTGATTTGCGTTTCCAGCGTCGCTAGCCGTATTTTATCCAGATGGCACAAGTCGGCAATCGCTTCAGGTGCACCTTTGCTGGCTACTACATATTCATCTCGATCAGTGGCTTTCCATACGTGCGAAAGCGCGAGCATCCTGGGGGAAAGCGGGTAATCATGCTTGTGCTCCCAGTCCTGATGCAGGTGTTCTGTTTCAGCAAGGTAATGGTTGGTGAGTTCGAAAATGGCCTTTTCCATTGGATCGAAGGGATCGGCTTCGCTGGACAAGACTGCATACTCAAGTAGTTTATGAAATGTTTCGGGTAATTCTGTATGTGTGTTTTGCACTTGAAAAATTTCACCTTCGACGCTGAGCTGCTGAACATTCATGCGGTTGAGGGTGAGGGTACCGGTTTTATCCACGCACAATACGGTGGTCGAGCCCAGCGCTTCAACAGTGGGCATGCGGCGGGTGAGAATATGATGACGTGAAATACGCCAGGCACCCATCGCCAGAAACACCGTGAGTACGACCGGGTATTCTTCAGGCAGCAGCGTCATGGCGAGAGTGATGCCGGCGAGCAAGCCATGCAGCCAGTCACCGCGGGTAAGCCCGTAGATCAATAACAGCACAAGACAGATGGAGACACCGATGACGGCCAGCCAGCGCACCAGTCGTTTAATTTCTTTCTGTAAGGGCGAGATTTCAACTTCCACGTCATGCAAGGCTTTGCCTATCTTGCCGATCTCACTATGTATGCCAATGGCTAATACTCGGGCCAGGCCCTTGCCCTGAACGACCAGGGTGCCGGAATATACATAGGGTTGGTCGTCTCCGCCGGGTGGGTGGGCAGGGATATTCAGAACGGCGCTTCCCATGTGAGCAGCCGAATTCCTGGCAGATTTACGCACCGCAACGGACTCCCCCGTAAGCAGCGATTCATCGGCTGTAAAATTGCTGCATTCCAGGAGAATTGCATCAGCCGCGATACGGTCTCCTTCAGACAGTATCAGGATATCGCCACGCACGACTTCACGTCCCGCAATACGTTGAGCTTCCCCGTCCCTTAACACCAGCGCGCGCGGGCTGGTTAGTTCACGCAAGGCTTCGAGGGTGCGTTCGGTTTTATATTCCTGATAAATGGTAATACCCATCACCACACAGACAAAACCCAGCAGCATGAGCGCATCGTTCACATCGCCCAGTAACAGGTAAATTGTCGCGGCTGATATCAATAAAGCAAACATCGGTTCACGTAATACATCCAGCACAATGCTGGCTAATGGATGTTTGCCCGAGACTGGTAGCTCATTTGCCCCGTCAGTAAGCAGTCGAGATGCCGCTTCGGCGCTGCTTAGGCCGTAAATAGTGAATGGAACAGGAGTTTCAGTGTTTGTCATCGCTTAAGTTACAATTCAGGGGCTTGCAAATACTGACAGATTTAGACTTCCCGTGCCAAAAAAATACTTTAAAAAATTTCTCCCTGGTCATGAGGCTATCCAGCAGAACCGTTGGTTACGCCCCTTTGGCCTGTGGCTGCAAAACCCCAAATTGTGGCATCTTCATCGTCGTTCAGTCGCGGGAGGTATCGCCGCGGGCATGTTTTGCGGTTTGATACCCGGCCCGTTTCAGATGCTGGGTGCCGCGTTAATGGCGGTGTTTTTCCGCGTCAATTTGCCGGTGGCTATGCTAACCACGCTTTACACCAATCCATTCACTATTGTGCCCCTCTATTATATAGCCTATCAGCTGGGCGCCTATGTCACGGGACAGGGACAAGTCTTGACCGCAACACAATTTTCGGTTCCGGAGATGGGCTGGGATAACTGGTTCAGCGTGATGGTGAGCTGGATTATATCGTTGGGGAAACCTTTTGCCATCGGTTTGCCTTTGCTGGCTGTATTGCTGGCTGTTCTTGGTTATATATTTGTACGTTTGGGTTGGCGCTTCTGGCTGATGTGGCAATGGCGCAAACACAAGCTAAGAGTTTGTAAGCCTGGAGAAGCCTTGATCTTTCGCAGAGCAACGTTGGAGGATGTCCCGAGTATTGTCGTCCTGGTAAATGCGGCCTATCGCGGTGATACAAGCAGGGTTGGGTGGACGACGGAAGCAGATTTGCTTGATAGGCAACGCACGGATGCCAACGAATTAACCGCGTTGTTAAGCTCAGAAGACTCACTGATAATGTTGTGTATGCGAAGTGAGAAAATGATAGGGTCGGTACACTTACAGCATGGCAAGGGTGTGGCTTTTATGGGTATGTTAGTTATTGAACCCGGTTTGCAAGGGCAGGGTATAGGGAAGCAATTGATGCAGTCGGCGGAAGAGACGGCGGTCAAAATGTGGGGCGTGGCTAAAATATTGATGTATGCTATTTCCTTAAGAACAGAACTTATTGAATTTTATGAACGGCGCGGCTATCGTCATACCGGTATATTTAAAGAATTTCCAAACGATGAAAAATTTGGTATCCCGAAGGTGCAAGGTTTAAAAATTGAATTGCTTGAGAAAAATGTATAGGCTATTGAGATTAGTTTAGAGGACAGTATGAAATTATTAAATGCGTTGTTTGTATCTTTGTTGTTAACCAATTCCATTAATGTATTGGCAGCAGAACCGCTTGCCGTGGCAGTGGCAGCAAATGTTAAATTTGTGTTTGACGAGTTGCGTGATGAATTCAAAAAATCGACAGGTATCGAGGCTAACGGCATGTTTGCATCTTCCGGAAAAATCAATGCACAAATTAAAAGCGGTGCGCCGTTCGATGTGTTTATGTCTGCCGACATGGAATTTCCCGAATCGCTTTACAAGGAGGGGCTGGCTGTTGCGCCCCCCCAGGTTTATGCGCGGGGTGTACTGGTGTTATGGACACTGCATCCCTATGACATGAGTCAGGGAATGAAAGTGCTGACCAATACTGATGTGAAAAAAATTGCAATGGCCAATCCCAAGCTGGCACCCTATGGTCGAGAGGCAATCCGCGCGCTGGACTTTTACAAGCTCCGTGCCACAGTTGAACCGAAGCTGATTTATGGTGAAAGCATCGGTCAGGTCAATCAATATATTGATACCCGGGCGGTTGAAATTGGTTTTACCGCTAAATCCGTTGTACTGGCCCCGCAAATGCAGGGACGCGGAAAATGGCTGGAAGTGCCTAAAGATAGTTACCGGCCTATCGACCAGGGAATTGTTATTTTGAAACATGGTGCCGAGACAAATGCAGATTCAGCGAAGCGTTTTATGGAATTTATGACGTCGCCCAAAGCACGCACTATTCTTGAAAAATTTGGCTACATCCTGCCATGAACAAACTGCGCGGACGTATCACCAGTATTCAATCCAACGACCATGTGTCGCTGGTGGATGTGGCGGTAAGCGACGATATTTTTACCGCCACGCTGCTGGAAACACCCGATGATGCACCGTATCTGAAAGTGGGCAATGTGGTCGAGGTGTTGTTCAAGGAAACCGAAGTGTCGCTGGCGAAAGGGCTTGGCGGACTGATCAGTTTGCGCAACCGGATCAATACCAGGGTGAGCGCCGTGCGTAGCGGCGTTATCCTTAGCGAAGTTGTGCTGGAATATGGTGTTTATACGCTCAGCAGCATTATTACGACAGGATCAATCAAACGTCTAGGTATTAAACCGGGTGATATGGTCGAGGCGCTGGTTAAGGCAAATGAGGTAACGCTGGTGGAGGTTGAAGATGGGCTATGACCTGCAACCGTTGTTTTTAACGTTCAAACTTGCCGCGATTACCACGTTGATACTCTGTGTAGTCGGCATTCCATTTGCCTACTGGATGGCTTACACCAAGGTAAGGATCAAGCCGGTGCTGGAAACGCTGGTGAGTATGCCGCTGGTTTTGCCGCCTTCCGTGCTGGGTTTTTATCTGTTGCTTGCATTCAGCCCACAGAGTGCGTTTGGTCACTTTGTGGAAACTTATATTGGCGTGAAGCTGGCCTTCAGTTTTGCAGGGCTGGTGGTGGCTTCGGTGATCTTCAGCTTCCCGTTTCTGGTGCATCCGGTGCAGTCCGGTTTCCAGTCTTTGCCCAAGTCATTGTTAGAAGCGGCCTGTACGCTGGGCAAGAGTCGCTGGCAAACATTTGTCTATGTGTTGTTACCCAATATTAAACCTGCATTGCTGGCCGGCATAGTGTTGTCTTTTGCCCATACCATAGGTGAGTTTGGTGTGGTTATGATGATAGGCGGCAATCTGCCGGGCGAAACCAAGGTGGCGGCTATCGCTATCTATGATGAAGTTGAGTCGCTCAATTATGATGCAGCCAATTTCTACGCGCTCGTGTTGTTCAGTGTGTGCTTCCTGATTTTGCTGACTGTGTATTTGCTCAACCGTAAGTTGGTTATGAAAGTGGCTTGAGATGATAGAAATTGGCATATCAAAGAAGCTTTTTTCTGCCCAGGGCGAATTTACGCTTGAGTTTCAGTTAAACATCAAGCAGGGCGAATTTGTTTCATTGTTCGGAGAATCCGGCGCAGGTAAAACCACGCTGTTGCGTTGCCTGGCTGGTCTTGAGAAACCGGATACAGGCATCATCAAAGTCAATGGTGTAACCTGGTTTGATAGCAAATCCGGTGTTATGCTTAAAGCGCAGCATCGCCATGCCGGGTATATGTTTCAGGACTATGCACTGTTCCCGAATATGAGCATACGCGGCAATCTTGAGTTTGCGTTGCGCCCCAATGCGAGGCGTGAGCGTGTGACTGAACTGATAGGCCTGATGGGCCTGGGTGATTTACAACAGCGCAAACCAGACACGCTTTCAGGCGGGCAAAAACAACGTGTCGCACTGGCACGCGCACTCGCTGCCGAGCCGGATATGTTGTTGCTGGATGAACCGTTTTCAGCACTGGATCATGCGACCCGGGTACGTCTGCAAGATGAAGTGATGCGTCTGCAGCGCCATTTCGGATTAACGACGGTAATGGTGAGCCATGACATCAGTGAAGTTTATAAACTATCGCAACGGGTCTTGGTCATAGAGCAGGGGCGCATATCCAAACAGGGATCACCTGCCGATGTATTTAAGGCGGGCCAGGCTGATAAAA
>JANXWX010000099.1 GCA_025350915.1 Nitrosomonadales bacterium | reverse complement strand
CACGGCGATATGACGGATTCTTCCAGTTTGACGCATATTATCCAGAAAGTGCAGCCTGACGAAATTTACAATTTGGCTGCTCAAAGCCATGTCGCTGTTTCATTTGAAGAGCCTGAATATACGGCCAACTCGGATGCGCTGGGTGCATTGCGTATACTCGAAGCAATTCGAGTTCTTGGCCTGGAAAAGAAATCACGCTTTTATCAGGCTTCGACTTCCGAGCTCTATGGCCTGGTGCAAGAAACCCCGCAAAAAGAAACCACACCGTTCTATCCGCGCAGCCCCTACGCTGTAGCAAAGCTGTATGCATACTGGATAACCGTGAATTACCGTGAAGCATATGACATCTACGCATGTAACGGCATATTGTTCAACCATGAATCTCCGATACGCGGCGAGACCTTCGTCACGCGCAAAATCACCCGCGCACTGGCTCGCATCAAGCTCGGCCTGCAAGAGTGCCTTTATCTCGGCAACATGAACTCCCTGCGCGACTGGGGGCATGCCAAAGACTACGTCGAAATGCAATGGCTGATGCTGCAACAGGATAAGCCAGAAGATTTCGTCATTGCCACCGGCGTGCAATACAGCGTGCGCGATTTCGTCAATGCGGCTTCCAAAGAGCTGGGCATGAACATTCGTTGGGAAGGTAAAGATGTCGACGAAGTTGGGTACTGGGAGACTCAGTCCGCTGGATCTACACGAGCGATAGTTCGTGTAGATCCAAAATACTTCCGTCCCACCGAAGTGGAAACATTATTGGGTGATGCCAGCAAAGCCAGAGTTAAACTCGGCTGGACCCCCAAGATCACCTTCGATGAGCTTGTCGCAGAAATGGCGCGAGAAGACCTCAAGAGTGCGGAGCGTGATGAGCTCGTGAAAAAGCATGGTTACGTAGTGTCCAAAAATCACGAATAAAACATGAATAAGGATGCATTGATTGATTCCAATTTGCCTTTCTCGCGCAGAGTGTGTTGTTGGGGCTTTAGCCCCTTACAACCACCGCGTACTCTTTGAGGGGTGAAAGCGGGAATTCAGTCAAATTAAATAGCTGGATCCCTGCTTTCGCAGGGGTGACGACTTAATCAGTGTTTCCTTAGAAATAAAATTATGCTTAACTTAAATTACTCAATGCAGGAAAATATAACCCGTCCTGTTTTCCCTATCCGCACCAAATAGGAGGAAAATTATGCAAATAGCAATCGACTTACCCAATGATTTTGTAGCATTCCATGCTGTGCTTGATATATGACAAGAAGTGCGCACCTCTTATTCACTATGGCTCTACCAGCAAGAGCGAGTGACGCTTGTCAAAATGGCGGAACTTGCAGGGGTCGATCTTTATGACTTTATGAGCATCTGCAAGGCAAACCGGACACCCGTCATCGACATATCCCGTGATGAGTTGCTTGAAGAGATGGCTGTTCTTAATCCGGTATGATTTTGGTAGCAGATGCCTCAGCGCTGATCGCACTTGCGACCTGCATCAGCTTGGATTTGCTAGAGGCACTCTTCGGCAATGTACTGGTATCACCCAACTTATAAATCTGATGCAGGACAATCAAGCAAAATGCGGCTGACACCATTTCAAGAGCAAATCACAAAAAACACCGTGAACCGTGTGTTAGGCACGGAGAACCGTGTTTGGTTATTTGGATCGCGAGTGAACGATGCGCTACGAGGCGGGGATATTGACCTGTTGGTCGAAACAGAAGCGATACTTTCAAATCGCGCACAAACCCTTTGCCGCCTGCATGGTGCCTTAATATATGCGCTAGGTGAACGCAAATTGGACATCTTGCTGAAGGATGCGCGAACTCGTGACGCGCCTGTTTTTAACATTGCAAAGCGCACTGGAGTAATGCTGTGAGTCTTACCTACTTACCGGAATATGCGGAAAGCGCCATGCTGGCGCTTGATTTGGCAGAAAAAGAGGTGGCACACCTCGCTTACACCAGCCGTACACTGTTTGCGCAGAAAATTGACTTGCAATGGGTGCAAGCTTTGCCAACGCGCGAAGACATTGCAGAAAAAATTGATGCCTTTGTGGGCAGGTTTGGCCGGTTGCAAGATCACATCGGGGAAAAACTCATTCCCCGTTTTGCTGCATTGTTGGGCAGTGCGCCGAAATCCTTATTGGACAATCTAGCGTATGCCGAGAAAGCAGGCTGGATTGATAGCGCTGAAGAATTCGTTGGAGCAAGAAAACTTAGAAATTTGCTGGTTCATGAATACATGGCTGAGGCCGAGCTGTTTTTGGAAGCACTGCAAGTTGCAGATGGCGCGACTAACATGCTTATCGATGTTGTAACAAAGATCAAGCAACAAGCCGACACGCTTGGCATTAAGCTTCGATCTTAAATTGACCCTTATATCTTGAACATCAATTCTAAAATATACGTGGCAGGACATCGCGGTTTGGTCGGCTCAGCGCTGATTCGTCAACTGAAAAGTCGCGGGTATAACAACTTGCTGCTGCGTACGCATGCCGAGCTAGAACTACGCGATCAAGCTGCGGTTCAAGCCTTTTTCGCAGCCGAAAAACCAGAGTACGTCATATTGGCCGCAGCCAAGGTAGGGGGCATCCATGCCAACAATACCTACCCTGCTGAGTTCATACATGACAATCTGGTGATTCAATCCAACATCATCCACAGCGCATGGCAGCATAATGTTACGCGCCTGCTGTTTCTGGGCTCTTCCTGCATCTACCCGAAGGAATGCCCGCAGCCGATGAAGGAAGAATACCTCCTCACCGGCCCGCTGGAATCGACAAACCGTCCTTACGCCCTGGCCAAGATCGCCGGTATCGAAATGTGCCATGCCTACAACCGGCAATATGGCACCAAATTCATGGCCGCAATGCCTACCAATCTGTACGGCCCAAACGACAACTACGACCTGAATAATTCTCACGTATTGCCCGCTATGCTCCGTAAGTTCCACCTTGCAAATCTAGCTCAGCAAGGAGACTTGGCAGCCATTATGCGAAATGAGGTCAATCTCGGCAAGATTCCTGCAGATGTCAAAGCCATGATCGGCCTTGAGCCAAATGCACCTATTACCCAGTCCTCAGCCCTCAGTCCTCGCGACTCGGTCGTTTTGTGGGGTACAGGTACACCGAAGCGGGAATTCCTCTACAGCGATGACATGGCGGATGCGTGCCTGTATCTGCTGGAACAACCGGAGAGCAAGCTGTGCGATCTATTCGATGATG
>JANXWX010000076.1 GCA_025350915.1 Nitrosomonadales bacterium | reverse complement strand
TTTACCCGCGATTATCTGAAATACATCCGCAAGGTAATGGGTCAGGCTGTAACCGATTTTGCGCCATTTGCAGAGGCATATGACAAGGCCGACTGGTCGCAATACGTCAATATGCCGGCATTTAACGATGCCAATCGTGACAATGCTTACAATACCTTTTTGCTGATGGAGAAAGAGTCACTGAAGTGATAACGATGTAAAAATTGGGTCAATCTGATTCTACTTATCTCTCCTTCTGGTTTGACAGATGTAACCATGTTTTGATTTTGCAAGAATATTAAGCGTGTTCCTTCGGGAGCCCGTTTTGCCTTACCTCGTTTATTGACATATTTGTCGCCTTACAATATAGTAAGGAAAAATTTGGAGGTTAATATGTCAACTGCAACTTTGACCAGTAAAGGTCAAATTACCATTCCAGCTATGGTGAGAGCCGCACTGGGTGTTGAGGCTGGTGACAGGGTAGAGTTTGTGCAAGTGGAGCCGGGGCATTTTGAGCTGGTTGCCGCAACACAATCGGTAACTGCACTTAAGGGGTTGGTACGTAAGTCGGCCTCGCCGGTATCAATAACAGATATGAATCAGGCAATCGCGGCACACGGAGCTAAGGCGAAGTGATAGGCCTGGATACCAATGTGCTGGTGCGTTATGTTGCGCAGGATGATGCGAAGCAGTCACTAAAGGCAACTCGCCTGATTGAATCGTTGTCAGCAGATGCGCCAGGCTATGTGAGTATTGTTTCGATAATCGAATTGGTATGGGTTCTGACGGGATGTTACGAATCGACTAAAGGTGAAATTTGCGAGGTGCTGGAAACCTTGTTGCGCACCAAGGAAATCGTTGTGGCTCATGCGGATACGGTGTGGAAAGCTTTACGGTTATTCAAGGAAGGCAAGGCTGATTTTGCCGACTGTTTGATTGAGCGATCAGCTAATGAAGCAGGATGTAGTTATACAGCAACATTTGATCGAGATGCAGCCAAGTATAGTGGTATGAAGTTGGTGGAGTAATTGAAACGGGGAGTCAATGGTTCGTTGGTAAAAGTTTACCTCCCACTACTTGCGGTCAACTTATTTCACGAATGCTACAACAACCGCGATTTGTCACCCGTCAAAAAATTACGTAACGGCGCATCAATACCTTTACCCAGTGCGATGACTTTAAATAACTCCCCCATTTCTGCCGGGCTGGTGAGTTTCTGAATTTGTGCGGACAGCGGCAAGTATTCCCTCAAATTACCGGGTGAAACATCGCTGATTAATTCTGTAATGCCACCATTGATTAGAAAATGTGCCTGCGAGGTGTAACCGAGCAGATTGGCACCATGGTCGATTGCACTTTCGGCCACCGCGGTAAAGTCAACATGTGCAGTGATATCCTGCAAGCCAACATGATAAAAAGGATCGTCATGCGCATGGTGGCGGTAGTGGCACATCAGCGTGCCGCTGCTGCGCTGGGGATGGTAATACTCGCGACCGCCAAAGCCATAGTCGATGAAGATCAGCGCCCCTGTACTTAAGCGTTCACACAGGCTGCTGACCAGGCCGCGTGCGGTGAGTGAAATTTCGCTGAGATAATTGTTGGGCACGCTAATCAGCCGCGCCAGTTCAAGCAAGGAAGGCGTTGTTGCTGACTGGTCCTGCCATATGAATTGATTATTGTTACTTGCTACACCGCGTTCAAAAAGTTGGGAGTCGCTCCAGAGCAGCAGATGCACGGGTAGGGCATCCAGTACCTCGTTGCCGATTACTGCACCGGATATTCGCTCTGGAAGCGCGTCCAGCCACTGCACGCGTTCCATAAGCTGGGGAAGGTGTTGCGTGAGTAATTGTTGCTGGCGCTGTCGCAGGTCGGCACTGACTTCGAGGATAGAATAAGTCGCGGGTAATTGTTCAAGTCGCTCTAGTTCGGTCAATATATCCAGCGCAAGTTTGCCACTGCCGGCGCCCAGCTCGAGTATGTATGGTGTGGTTAAGCTCATGATTTCCGCTAGCTGATGCGCCAGCGTGCGGCCGAACAGGGAGGATAATTCCGGTGCGGTGGTGAAGTCACCAGTAGTGCCAAATTTACTGGCTCCCGCGCTGTAATAACCAAGGCCAGGTGCATACAGTGCCAGTTCCATGAAGCGTGAAAACGGAATCCAGCCACCCTGTAACTTGATATCCTGATGGATCAGCTCACACAACTGCTGGCTATGCTTTTGTGCTTCCGCGCCGGGTATCGGTAGTGAGGACATGAAGGGGATGTGTTAAATTAGCAATAGTGGAGTTTAATACTAAAACGGTGTGGTTGGTATCGGCCGGTTTGAAATTGAAGGTGCGCTTGATGAGTGAAACGTTGCAAGGGAAAGTGATTCTGGTTACAGGCGGTGCAAAGCGCGTGGGTGCCGCGATATGTCGCAGGCTGCATGGTGCAGGGGCTAGCATTGCGCTGCATTACCGCGCTTCAGAACAAGAGGCGCGCGAATTACAAACTGAGCTTGAAGGTCGTCGGCCAAATTCTGTATTGTGTGTGCAGGCAGATTTGCTCGTACTTTCTGACTTACCCAGAATGGTAGCGGAATCAGTAAAACACTTTGGTCATCTGGATGGCTTGGTCAATAATGCTTCCAGTTTTTATGCGACTACCCTCGCGGAGGTGGATGAAGCGCACTGGGCTGATTTGGTGGGTACCAACCTGAAAGCGCCGCTGTTTTTAGCGCAGGCGGCAGAGCACGCGTTGCGCAAGCAGAATGGCGCGATTGTAAATATCGTGGACATACACGCCGAACGGCCCATGCAGGGACATCTGTTATACAGTGTGGCGAAATCTGGGCTGGTGGCATTGACCAAGGCACTGGCGCAGGAACTGGCACCGCAAGTGCGGGTGAATGCAGTAGCGCCCGGCGTGATTATCTGGCCCGAGCAGGGCGACTGGGATGATGAGGCAAGGCGAAAACAGATCGTCGGGCATACACTGCTTAAACGTGAGGGTGAGCCGGATGATATCGCAAAAGCAGTGCAGTTTCTGCTTACCAATGCGCCTTATATCACCGGGCAGATCATCGCTGTTGACGGTGGTCGCAGCATCAACCTGTAGTATTTCAATTGATGTTAAAATAGCGGCAATTCCTTGTTTTACCAGCATTGTCCGGTTAAAACGTGGTGTACTTATCTCCACGCTACTGCATTTCAAGACCAATAAATTATGAACTCAATCGCAATTCCCATTCACTTTGAACATCGCTCAAGCAACTTTAACCGCCTGCGCGGCCGGCTGGAGCAGTTTGTCGGCAAAGCCATTGGCGACTTCAATATGGTCGAGGATGGCGATACGTTGATGGTGTGCATGTCCGGCGGCAAGGATTCATACACGCTGCTGGAAATTTTGCGTGCCTTGCAGAAACGCGCACCGATCAAGTTTCGCCTGATCGCAATGAATCTGGATCAAAAACAACCGGGTTTCCCCGGCCATATCCTGCCGGATTATTTCAAATCAATCGGCGTGGAATATCACATTGAAACGCAGGATACTTATTCGATCGTCAAGGAAAAAATTCCCGAAGGCAAAACTACATGCTCACTCTGTTCACGTCTGCGTCGCGGCATTATCTACAGGGTGGCGGGTGAACTGGGGGCCAACAAGATTGCGCTTGGCCACCATCGCGATGACATGATCGAAACACTCTTCCTGAATATGTTCTTTGGCGGCAAACTCAAGGCGATGCCGCCCAAGCTGGTAACAGACAAGGGCGACCATGTGGTGATACGTCCCCTGGCTTATTGTGCGGAAAAAGACATTGCCAGTTTTGCACGTACGATGGCGTTCCCTATCATTCCATGTAATCTGTGCGGTTCTCAGGAAAACTTGCAACGCCAGAACATCAAGGAAATGCTAAACAAGTGGGAGCTACAGTATCCGGGACGTTCCCAGACTATTTTTACCGCAATGCAGAATATCAAACCTTCACACTTGATGGATAGCAGCCTGTTTGATTTCAAAAGCATTAAGGTGGGCGATATCGTTGCAGAGGGTGATGTCGCGTTTGATGAGTAAACGTTTTATGACTGGGCTGTTTCCACCGCAATTTTAAAAACGCACTTGCGTATTTTGCCCGTACTCACCAGCGGTGCATGCGCATCATCCGGAAAAAAAATGCAGAAGGCATTTTCCGGGGTGCTGATCCAGCTGTCCGCTGCATCGTTGAAAAAATGTATGTCGCGCTCGGTACTGTATTCATCAATAGGCTGATGGCAATCCGCCAGCGGCTTCCAGCCCATCTCGTCGGTACCTTCCAGCACCAGTTGAATGTCGATATAACGGCGATGGCATTCCAGTTTTGCCGAATCACGGCTGCGTCCTTGTTCTTCTTCGACAATTACAAATAGCTGTTTGTTGATGATGTAGTGTATGCCTGCCGTAAGCTTGTTCAAATCCGTGTTGCGGATGTAG
>JANXWX010000201.1 GCA_025350915.1 Nitrosomonadales bacterium | reverse complement strand
GCCGAGCTGATAAATATCGGCTTTGATGGTTTTGCGATCGGTGGTTTGTCGGTGTGCCCACACCCATCAGGTAACGCGGCTTACCCACAGGCAATTGCGGTGCAGTGTGTTGCAGGATACGCAGCATATCTTCTTTGGGTTCACCCACCGACAAACCACCGATCGCAAAACCATCAAAGCCGATATTTATCAGCTCGGCCATCGACTCGTCGCGCAGTTTTTCGAACATACCACCCTGCACAATGCCGAACAGCGCATTGGGATTACCCTCATGAGATTTTCTGGATCGTTCTGCCCAGCGCAAAGACATCCGCATCGAGCCTCCTGCGGTTTTTTCGTCCGCAGGATAGGGTGTACATTCATCGAAAATCATTACGATGTCGGAATTCAACACTTTTTGAATACGCATTGACTCTTCCGGTGTCAAAAAACACCGATCGCCGTTAACAGGCGACTGAAATTTGACGCCCTCTTCACTGATTTTGCGCAATGCGCCCAGACTGAACACCTGAAACCCACCCGAATCCGTAAGTATCGGACCATCCCAACCCATAAAGCGATGCAGTCCGCCGTGCGCCTCAATCACCTCCAGGCCGGGACGTAACCATAGATGGAAAGTATTGCCCAGGATAATTTGCGCGCCTATTTCTTTTAATTCCAGCGGCGACATTGCCTTGACTGTGCCATAGGTGCCAACCGGCATAAAGGCAGGGGTTTCAACGGTGCCGTGGGCAAGGTGCAATGTACCGCGACGGGAAAGTCCGTCGGTGTTGTGTAAATCAAATTTCATCGCTAAAAATCTTTATTTTTTTAAATATCAAATACAAGCAACAGAATTCACAAAGTGAAGCGTGCCATGTTTATTTCTCTGTTAACCCCGTGTTCTCTGTGGCAAAAGGATTACTCCTAAATTACCCATTACCGACATGTGAACCCATCAAACCTTCCGCATTATTTCTGCGACTTTACAATACTCATCGCTGTCGCGACCAGCCCGCCCATATCAGCCAGATTGCCGGGCAAGATCAAGGTATTGCCTTGCTTGGCGACATTGCCAAAGGCTTTGATATACTGCTCTGCCACTTTGAAGTTGACTGCCTCCATGCCGCCTGCCGACTGGATAGCCTGCGCTACCTGCTGTATCGCCTGAGCATTGGCCGTTGCCACGGCCTTGATCGCTTCCGCCTCACCCTGCGCTCGATTAATGGCTGACTGTTTCTCGCCTTCAGAGCGCTGAATAAAGGCTTCGCGTTCACCGGTAGCAATATTGATTTGTTCCTGCTTGCGCCCTTCCGATGCGGCAATCAGGGCGCGCTTCTCGCGTTCTGCAGTGATCTGCGCCTGCATTGCATGCAGAATTTCTTTGGGAGGCGTCAGATCTTTTATCTCGTAACGCAATACTTTCACCCCCCAGCTAGTAGCCGCTTCATCCAGTGCCGCCACGACGGCACGGTTGATGTCATCACGCTCCTCGAAGGTTTTATCCAGTTCCATTTTGCCTATGACCGAACGCAACGTCGTCTGTGCAAGCTGTGTAATCGCCATGATGTAATTGCTGGTGCCATAGGAGGCCAGCTTGGGATCGGTGACCTGAAAATACAGGATACCGTCCACCTGCAATTGTGTGTTGTCCCTGGTGATACACACTTGACTGGGCACATCAAGCGGAACCTCTTTAAGCAAATGCTTGTAGGCAACACGATCAATAAACGGAATAACGATGTTCAGACCGGGCAATAAGGCCGCATGAAACTTTCCCAGCCGCTCCACCACCCAGGAGTTTTGCTGGGGCACAACCTTAAGTGCCTTGATGATAAAGATGATGGCCGCAATAAATGCGACAAATACGAGTTGCGTGATTTCCATATTTCCTCCTTGAGTATTATTGCTGTTTGCTATAAAACAAAATCAAACCTTTTTTTGATGGGTGAGAACGAGAATAGAACCACGAATTTCCTTAATGAAAAATTTTCCATCACGTTTGATGTCATCCCCTTCTGTCTCCGCATCCCACTCGGCACCACGATAGAAAACACGCGCGGTACCGTCTTCTTTCCAGCTTAAAACCCGGACTGACTGACCGGTATCAAAACTTTGACTGGCGGCATCGCCGGCTTGACCACCTTTCCAGCGACGCAATACAACCGTGCCAACAACACCGGACAACGCAGCAAGCACCAGTTGAGCGGGCAAACCAAATCCAAGCAATGCTGCGACTCCGCCAATAGATATAGCTAATGACACTGCCAGCAGGTAAAACGTTCCTGTTGCCATCTCCAGGGCGAGCAGTACCAAAGCCAGCAGAAACCAATAAATGTAATTCGCCATACTTAACCCCTCGTCAATACACCAGATTTATTTATGTCTTGCTGACATTCAATCAGCATCGCATCACCATAACTAAAAAAGCGATATTCATTATCTACTGCTGTTCGATATGCTGCCAGCATCTTGTCCATCCCGCCAAAAGCGCATACCAGCATGAGCAGCGTGGATTTGGGCAGGTGAAAATTGGTAAGCAACACATCCACCACTTTAAACTGGTAACCCGGCGTGATGAAAATACTTGTCTCACTCTCGCCTGTGTTCAGCGTACCACTCTGCGCAGCGCTTTCCAGCGCCCGCAAACTGGTTGTGCCCACTGCAATCACCCTTCCACCATGCGCTCTGGTCTGCTCAATCGCATCAACAGTGGCCTGCGGAATTGTGTAACGCTCGCTGTGCATCACATGATCAGCCACCTGATCCACCCGTACAGGCTGAAAGGTTCCGGCACCCACATGCAACGTAACATAGGCCGCTGGTACACCCTGCAGCTTTAAGCGCTCAAGCATACCCTCATCGAAATGCAGACCCGCCGTCGGCGCGGCAACCGCGCCATACTCCTTCGCAAATACTGTCTGATAGCGCTCGTCATCCTGCGCATCCGCAGTGTGCGTAATATAGGGCGGCAACGGCAATTGGCCATATTGCTCCAACAGGCTGCTGACACTTTCATCTCCTTCGAAACGCAAGTGATAAAATTCACCCACTCTGCCCAGCACGGTAACGCCAATATGCTCAGCCAGTATCATGCGACCGCCTGCCTTAGGAGTTTTGCTGGCCCGCACCTGCGCCAACACCTCATGCTCATCCAGCATCCTCTCGACTAATACCTCAATCAGACCACCGCTTTCTTTCTTGCCAAACAGACGTGCCTTGATGACGCGGGTATCGTTCAATATCAGCAGATCACCCTGCTTCAGCAAACCGGGTAAATCTGTAAACAACCGGTGTTCACAGTTGTCATTGTCAGCTCGCACCTGAAGCAGGCGGCTGGCACCCCGTTGTTTTGGCGGGTGTTGTGCTATTAAATGTTGGGGAAGTTCAAAAGTAAATTCGTCCGTACGCATGCGTAATCTTAATTATCTGTATAAAAAGACGCATTGTAGCTTGATGAAGGCGCTCATTTCATGGATAATTCGCGCCTTCTTAAGCCGGGATGGCGGAATTGGTAGACGCGCTGGACTCAAAATCCAGTATTGGCGACAATGTGGGGGTTCGATTCCCCCTCCCGGCACCACCTCCAGTAACACTTCAATTTATACCGCATCATTCATTCCATCATTTACGTAGCTGCTACGTTTAAGGCGTATTAATTACGTCAACGCCAAACTCGAACTGATCCAGTGAGAATTGGTTAATGAAATACTCACTCAGCAAGCAAAATCCGAAACTTCACAATTCCGACAAAGGTCGTTCGGCCAATTTTTCGTCCTTAATTTCCAACTGCTCAATCACCTTGGCCAGCGACGAATCCAGTGATTTAATCGTCCCTGCTGGCAGCGCCCTCAAGGCTTCCGGCAATATCCCCTCTGCCGGCCCGGGGGACTTTTTAAGTAACTTGACGGCCTCAACCGCCAGCCGCAGACCAACCCTGCGTTGATCTTGCTTGCTGCGCTCTTTGATTACCAGCTTTCGAACGACCAATTTATCCACCAGCAAACTGCAAGTGGACTGGTGAATAGCCAGTTTTTCAGCTAAATCGGAAATACCAATACCCGCAGTAGCGGAGATTTCCTGCATGATCCACAACTGCGAACCCGTTACGCCGCATGTCTGCTCAATCTCCCTAAAATGCTGACGCACTGAACCATAAATTATTCTAAATTTTTTTAGCACTTGTATCGATAATAGTTTTTTATTGTGATTGCTCAATGCGTTTCTCCAGTGGCTTACATCACCTTTTTGCAAGGTCGCCATGGATTATATAGCTTGCTTTTCAAGCCCGCATCAACTATATTTATACAAACTATATTTACGTAAATACATCAACAACCAATTGAATAGAGAGACAAAATGAACAAGAAACTCGCAATGAGCGTACTCTCCACCCTAATCATTTCTGCGTGCGCATCCGAACCGGCAGTTACCACTGCACCCGAGCAAAAAACCACACAGACCGCACCACAAAGCACGAACAACAATATACAAACTGGTACCGAAATCAAACCTGCATCAGACTTGGCTTCTGCTCAACTACAAGAAGTGCAAGAAATGCAAAAGAAAAGTATTTACTTTGATCGCGATGAATTTACCGTCAAGGCTGAGTTCAACAACATCATTCAACAGCAGGCCGAGTCTGCAAAAGCAAACAGGCTAAGTATTACTCTGGAGGGCAACGCCGACGAACGCGGTAGTAGTGAATACAACTTGGCACTGGGGAGCAAGCGTGCCAATGCTGTAAAAAAATCGCTTGAAATTATGGGCGTGCCAAGCAAACAAATACGCACAGCAAGCTTTGGCGAAGAAAAGCCCAAAGTAACCTGCCATGAAGAAAAATGCTGGCAAGAAAATCGTCGCGTAGACTTTAACGGTAAGCCGGATTTATAAAACCATTGGAAAAGCAAGTACGATTCCCTCGCCAGCTTCATACCAGCACAACAAAAACTGACTCCGTTGTGTTGTTTGGTTCTGGATTTGAGTCTGATTGGCGATCAGAAATCGTTGCAACAGTTGCTGCCGACACTAAAGTCTCACCGCAAAGAAATAATTTCCGGCATCGCAACCGGACGCTTGCTCGATGACGCACTAGCCACATTGCTGCAGCGCAAAATTCCCAGGCCGGAAGTATTAATCACCGGCCAAGGCACCGAAGTTCACTATGCACCCAATCTGACCGAAGATACCGTCCGGATGAACCATATAAATTATCGATGGAATCCGCAAACGATACGCGATATTCTGAACGATATTCCGGGGCTGGATTTACAACCGAAAATACAACAGAGTATTTTCAAAATCAGTTACTGTATTGATCCCAAAGTGGCTGATATTCATGAAATCCGACAGACACTGTTACGCAACGAACAGGCGGTCAATGTTATTTTTTCATTTGGTCAGTTCCTCGATATTCTCCCAATCAGCGCATCAAAAGGACTCGCGTTGCGCTGGTGTGCGGAGCAGCTCGGATTCTCACTGGAAAACACACTGGTTGCAGGCGTCACTAGTGCAGACGCAGACATGCTGCGGGATAATACGCTGAGGACAGTCGTTGATAACCGCATCTATCCAAATTGTCAGATCTGGTTAACACTGAAAAAATTTATTTCTCCAAAAATACCCATGCCGCGGGCATCCTTGAGGCGATGGATCACTATAATTTTTTCGATAACAATGAAAAACCTATTCAATGAGAAAATTCCTGCTTTGTGCCGATCTCGACCGGACTCTGATACCCAATGGTATTCAACCTGCTTCACCGCAAGCCAATGAGCATTCAAACACCTTGTAAACCGTGAAGACATCACCCTGGCTTATGTAACCGGCCGACATCAGGCACTCATTGAAGAGGCCATAAAGGAATTCAATCTTCCAACTCCGGGTTTCGCCATCGCAGACGTCGGCACCACTATCTATCAAATCGACCAAGCGGCTGGCACCAGTGGGATGCCTGGAATGTACAGATTGCTGCCAGGTAACCGCACCCGGCGTATTGTTCATCGCCGAGGCCATCATATCCCCGAGCAAAATAGCCAAATATTTTGGCGAAGACGCGATCAATGCCAAAGAATGTAAAATTGCCTATAACGCCACCTTCATGGCTTTACTCTGGGATGCGTTTGCAACCAAAAATGCTAATTTACTCAACCGTGGCGTCAAAAGCCTGCCGGAAAAACTGAAGCGGGCTACCTGGCTCAACTATGTTCGTTGTCACAAGGAAACAATCCCCTTCGCTGATTTTGATAACCGGCAATTATTAACCCTGAAAAACCCGAACTTGCTGGCATTTTCCAGAACAGACCCTCAAAGCAGCCGCAACAAAGTGCTGGTGATTGCCAATTTTAACGTCGAAACTCAAGCTCCACCCATTAACAAACTGAAAGAGAGCGGATTTTTTATAACCAATAAAATTAAAAATCTTTGCACCGGCACATATTTACCTGCGGAAAATGACACCCTATCCATACCGCCTCTTTCATTCTATTGGCTTACTGAATAAGAAGCTCACCCGCCCTTAATTGAGATTAACAAATAAATATATTTATAATATACATAAGGATAGCAAGATAAATACAATCCAAAGCTCAAACAATATCGATACAAATTGACTCTCACGTCAACGAAAACCGGATTGAGCGCGTTAATATTCCCGACACGAGTAGTGTCATAAACGTTTATTAACCTACTATAAATTGGAGTCTTACATGAAACTGATTTCTACATTGATCGCTATTGCTTTTGCATCTACTCTGAGTTTTGGCGCAGTTGCTGCTCAACACATGGGCGCGGCTCCAGCAGCTGATGCTCCAGCTGCTCAACACATGGGCGCAGCTCCAGCAGCTGATGCTCCAGCTGCTCAACACATGGGCGCAGCTCCAGTAAAAGCAAAAAAAGAGAAAAAAGCAAAGACAGAAAAAGCGATGGAAGGTGATGCAGCGACTAAGTAATTAGCCGTACGTTCATCAAAAAAAGGCAGGGTTACCCTGCCTTTTTTATTTGCCTGACATTCAATGGGTCATCACCCACGCTACAGCCAGCACGCATTGCCTCGCCTTAGATGTTAAAATCATCTTCGTTAATGAATTGTGCCACCGAATCAAATATCATGAATTTACGTATTTTAGTCCTGCTCCTGAGCTTATTTCCAATTCAAGTTTTCGCGACCACTCCATACACTAATATCAACAACCAGGAGTTAATAATCCTGCAAGCGCAGGGTATACCCGTTTACGATATTCGACGTGCGGAAGAATGGGCTCAAACTGGTGTGGTTAACGGTAGCCGCAAGCTCACTTTTGTAGATGCTACGGGCAAGTTGATGCAGGATTTTGTCGAAAAATTTACCCATGCTGTCAACAAGAGTGATCCGGTGATTTTGATCTGCCGCACGGGACACCGCACTGAGGTGTTATCGCGCGCATTGATTCAGGAACTGGGCTATACCAGGGTTTATAATGTCAAAGACGGCATTACCCGCTGGATCAGCGACGGCCTGCCGATCGTCCACAACTAAGATTCGGATAAATTCCATGATCTGGAAACCCAATGTAACTGTCGCTGCTGTCATTGAACAAGACGGAAAATTCCTGCTGGTGGAAGAACACACGTCACAAGGACTCAAATTTAATCAACCTGCAGGCCATCTCGAAGCCAACGAATCGTTGTTGCATGCCGTGGTGCGTGAAGCGCGCGAGGAGTCAGCCTACGAAATTGAACCGCAATATCTGATCGGTATCTATCGCTGGCATGCAGACACCTCCAACACCACCTACCTGCGCTTTGCCTACTGTGGCCACATCCTCGCACACCATGCTGAACAAGTCCTGGACAAAGTCATCGTGCGTGCAGTGTGGATGACACCGGAAGAAATCCGCGCTACATCCACGCGTCACCGCAGCCCGCTTATATTGCA
>JANXWX010000182.1 GCA_025350915.1 Nitrosomonadales bacterium | reverse complement strand
GTCCCATATTTCATAGTAAGGTTGTTGCAGCAGGGTTGGGGTGCCGGGGGCGTAGCCGATGACAGGGGCGAAGTCGAATTGCTGGCTGAATTCGTTTTCTATCGCGGCAGGGGCTTGGGCTGTGCCCGCTGGCGGGTTGCCAACAGGGGGTTGCACCAGCGGCTGCGGTGCGGTGTTGCGCATGTTGGAGACCATTTTGTCGCCATTGCGCACGGCGGGCTTGCCTTCGATCATGACATCCTGCGAGGAGGTGATGAACTCGGCCATTTGCCCGATGGAACCCGAGCTTGCGCCAGCGCATGCGCCGGGGGCATCGCCTGTTGATACTTTGAAATTGGATTTGTTGTTGCAGGCGGGGTTGCCCGCTATTTTGACCGAGGAGGCTCCCTGATCGGTCATTTTTGATTCGGCCTGGTTGGTGTAGGCAATGGGTACGCAGAATGGCGGGGTCAGGCATACGTCTAAGGTGATGAGCTTGCCTTCTGATCCGGCGTGGACGGCCGATTTACCGTTGATGTTGATATTGCCCATGATGTTTCTCCTTGTTTGTTTTTACTACTTGTCTGTTTACTTGCTCTTTACTTAAATGACTGTGTATTCACGGGTTGCTCCCCCACCCTCAATCCCTCCCCCGGAGGGAGAGGGAAGCTAAACCAATGTTGTGCTGATAATTACTGCGCCACGCTCCGGCGCATCGGGTGTATCGCAAACCAATAAATGCTTTCGTATCGGGAAGCCCCAGCGTGCCTGGGATGCGTCGTATTCTATCCAGGCCAGCGCGGTGGCGAGTTGCATGGGCAAGGCTGCTGCGCCGACATAGCCCATGGTCATATAGGGGAGTACGATTTTGGGGATGGGGTCGTCGGGGATATCGGCTTGTTCGATTTCCCCCATTTGCACGGACATGCGCTGTTGTTCGCTGACGCGCCTGGGCCATATTTGCCGGGTGGTTTGATGCCACTCCAGTGCTTGTACGGTTTCAGCCCCTAGACCATGCACGATGCCTTGTATATCAGTCGCTGTTAAACCTGTTTGCGCCAATGCCTGGGTGATCGCGCTGGATAGACCTTCGGTTGCTTCGATGTCAGCGTCACGGGCATGAGGTTCTGCCGCCACACCCAATCCGCGCAGATAGCCCAGTGCGGGCGCCGCATTGCTTGCGGCTGTTTCTTTACTTTGCAATACGACAAAGGCTGCGGCCTCGCCGGGTACGATGCCTTCTCTTTTGCCAACGACATTGAGGCGGTTATTTTGATACAAATCTTGGCAGGTATATATAGAGATCAGCGAATCAGCGCCACCAAAGACAATCGCTTGCCATTTTCCTTCGTTCAATTCGGCCAGTGCAGTTAGTAGTGCGCTGGTACTTGATGCGATGGCATTAAGTAAAATTCGGAAGGTGGCAGTTTCAAGACGGGGGACTTGCTTGCTTACAAAGCTTTGTAGATGTTGTGTATCAACTTTGCCAAAGCGGGTGATCAGCTCTGGATTAACCATGATCACAAGCAATAGATTTTCTGCATTTATTCCCAGCGGAACTTTCTCTGTTGTATTTGAGATTGCGTCCGTCATTAACTTATACATACGGTCGCGATCTGGCAATTCGCCAAGTTTAACAACTGGTGCCATTCGTGGAAGCGCCACTTCGCTGGAATCGGCAGGCTGGAATTTGAATGCATTACTCAGCCGCACACCGTTGATTTGCCCCAGAATCGAGGTAATCAGTTCAAAGGGTTGGTCACCTGCTTGGCAGGCCAGACCCAAACCTGTGATGGCGATGGGTGCTGGCGACGGCGCGGGTTTTGCTCGTGTTTGCGCAGGAGCAGGTAATTTTTTGCCGAACAAGCCCATTACGCAGCCTTCCCGTGATCTGTTTTTTGCCCGGTATAAAGTTGCATCTGGCGTGCGCGCCAGATTTCTGCCGGGATATTTAGCGGTGTCTGTTGTGCCAGCGCTAACAGCGCCATGACATCACGTCCGAAACTGCCCGCCTGTTTTTTGCTCATCGCAGTCAAGTGGGCGGTGGTGGCGGGTTTGCCATAGAGCCAGCGTTCGCCTGTTTTCCAGCTGGCTTGATGCTTATCCCACCAGTCGCGGGCTGTTTTGATATCGGGAATTTGTGGGGCATCTGCTTCTGCGTCATCTGATTCTTCACCAACTATTGTTAAACGCGGTACGCGGGGTAAAATTTGGTCGGTGAGCGCGCTGAATGCTGTGGCTGCTTGCTCAATGGTGTGGGCTGCTTCCAGAGCTTTGAGCAGCTCGGGGATTACGCTTTTTTGCCCAAAGAGTACGAGTAGGGGGTAGCCTGTGTCTGGATCGTTTTCTGCTGCCATTAATAACATCGGCAGGAAATCGGAGTGGCCAGAGAGCGCAGCCAGCCGCATAAATTTTTTATGATCTGTTGCAGAACCTGCATGGCTTAAAGCTGAATGTATTGCTTTAGTAGCATCGACATCGCCGCGCACCATGCCTCCCCATAATGCGGCTTCGATGATGCTTGCATCAAATTGTGTCCTACCTGAAAGTAATGGCAGGTAATGAGTACGAAATATGTCGAGACCTATTTCAGCAATTGCAGCAGCGTAGTTTAGCGCTTCAACTTTAAGCGATGCAGGAGAGTTTTCTGCGGTGGCGGCGGTAGTCACCATCGCGAGGGGCAATGTCAGCATTTGTTTGCGGAAGAGGCGGAACAGCTTGGGACGCAGGTTTTCCTGTTCATCATATAACTTGAGCAGTTTGACTGGTTCTGCTTCGGGGTAAAGGCTGAGCGCTGCTTCTGCCGCGGATGCTTTGGCGGTATCAAGGGCTAGCCATTGGCAGGCCAGGTCGTAACCGGCTGTGCTGATAGCAGGGTGCGACGAGGCAATATGACTGGCCAGGAAGACGAAACATTCGGTTTCTTTTTTGGGTTCTTTTTTACTATCAGGTTGAGAGGGTTCATTTTCGGTTTCATTGCTGCGTAAGGTACGGGCAATGTGGTTGATATTGGCGCTCAGCCGCTCCTCAACACTTTCGAATGCGCTGGTCTGGATGTCAGACGCATTCAGCCAGGTGTCTCGCAGGCCGTAGAGATCAGCCGCTTTTTCAGTATGCTTGGCCGTATATTTTTCGTTCATGCCAGAAATACGATTTAGTTCATCTCAACTTTGCCGCCAAGCAAAGTAAGGGTTTGTTCGGCTATGGCGCGTACATCTTTGCCATCGATAAGTATGGCTCCGGCTTGGGTCAGTTCGATGGTTGCGTGTTCGTTTTTGAGTAACACCGAGCCTTGTGCCTCTATGACCAGCGTGTCACCTTTTAAGCCAAAGCTTGCACGTGCTTTGGCATCCACCGGCGTCACTACGCCATGTATCAATACTTCCTCCTGTACTGTGCTGATCAGTACTTTATCGCCGAGACTGATGTTGGGCACAATACCCGGCAATAAACTGAGGTAGCCGGTTACTTCCAGGCTGACATCGTTCAGTGTCACGCTTACAGGGATGTTGTTTAGGATTTTTGTGACGGTGGCGATACTGGGCTGGAAATTGGACGTATCAGTTTTTTGCTTTTGCGTTGGCAAGTAGCTTACGATTTTTTTATCCATGACTGGCTCCTTTTCGTGTGTATCTACTGACCAAACTTCAAGGGTTAAGGCTTTGTGCTTATTTTAACTGTGTAAATATAGCATGGGGCTGTTCGGCAAAGGTATGTATGAAGAGCTATATACAATCGGTAAAACGGCCTAGATAACTGGTCAGTATTGTAATAAATGGCCGGGTAGTTGTTATTTCGGTGCGATGAGGCGGATAGTAATCGATGGTGGTTTTGAAATCGTTTTAGATGACTGAATTGGGGTTTAAAACGCAAGCATTCCGCATTTTGAAGCGGATTGATACGGATAAGTAAGAGTGATTTGCTTTCAAATTGCTTTAAGGTGCTAAAATAAATTTTATCATATATCGTCTTTAAACTTAACTAAATCAATAGGATATGAAGTAATTTCTATCATTGATTAATGTAATATTATCGCTGATTAAAATAAATTATCATTTATTTGTGTTAGCTCACAAACCCGCCTGATGCGCCTGTTCATCAGCATGATAACTGCTGCGCACCATCGGCCCGCAGGCGGCATGGGTAAAGCCCATCTCCAGTGCGG
>JANXWX010000181.1 GCA_025350915.1 Nitrosomonadales bacterium | reverse complement strand
ATTGATGTGTAACGGAGACCATGGAATATTATGGCACTGTTGGGCAGTGATTTGCAGAGAATATCCGGATTCTAAATCGCAAACGCACCCTCTATAAAGTGGGGCGATTACGCTATAATTGCGCAAATTTATTTCTCCCCCACATGCAGAAAACTCCTCAATCCGTCGGAATCGTCAGCGCCCAACGTGCGCAATTTGACACGCCGCTCACTTGCCAGAGCGGGTTTGTATTGTCGCGCTATGAGCTGGTGTATGAAACCTACGGCATGCTCAATGCGGATAAATCCAATGCGATTCTGATTTGCCATGCACTTTCCGGCCATCATCATGTGGCGGGTTATTATGCGGACGCGCCCAAAAACATAGGCTGGTGGGACAACATGATCGGCCCCGGCAAGCCTCTGGATACGGACAAATTTTTTATTATCGGCTTGAATAATCTGGGTGGTTGCCACGGCTCAACCGGCCCGTCGAGTATTAACCCCGCCACGAATAAACCCTATGGCGCCAGCTTTCCGGTGATTACCGTGGAGGACTGGGTTGAGTCGCAAGCGCGGCTGGCGGACAAACTGGGGATTAAGCAATTTGCTGCAATATGCGGCGGCAGCTTGGGCGGCATGCAGGCGATGCAGTGGTCTTTGTCTTACCCTGAGCGCGTTCGCCATGTGCTGACCATCGCTTCCGCACCGCGCCTGACAGCCGAGAATATTGCGTTTAACGATGTTGCGCGCAATGCGATTTTGACGGACCCGGATTTTTACGGCGGCGATTTTTACGAACATGGTGTCGTGCCCAGACGCGGGCTGAGACTGGCGCGGATGTTGGGGCACATTACGTATCTCTCGGATGATGCGATGGCAGACAAATTTGGCCGCAGCTTGCGCTCTGGCAAGCTTTCCTACAATTACGATATTGAATTTGAGATTGAATCTTACCTGCGCTATCAGGGTGATAAATTCGCTGCCTATTTCGACGCCAACACTTATCTGTTGATGACCAAGGCGCTCGATTATTTTGATCCGGCGCGTGAATATAACGACAATCTTGACCGTGCCTTTGCCGGTGCAAAAGCCGATTTTCTGGTGATTTCTTTTAGTACCGACTGGCGCTTTTCGCCCGAACGCTCCCGCGCTATCGTTAGCGCATTGCTGCATAACCGCCGCAATGTCAGTTATGCCGAAATCGCGTCCGACCACGGCCATGATTCTTTCCTGATGCAGCACGATCATTATCACCGGGTGATGCAGGCTTACCTCGATAATATCGCAAGCGAGTTTACGTCATGATGGATCAAGACCACATCTCCCTCGCCGCCGCCCGCCCGGATTTTGCCGCTATCGCAAGCTGGATTCCACAGGGTGCTTCTGTGCTCGACTTGGGTTGTGGCGACGGCAGCCTGCTGCGCTACCTGAAAGTCGCGCGCAATATTCGCGGTTATGGTGTTGAAATTAGCGGCCACAATATCGAGGCGTGTATACGCAACGGTGTGAATGTGATTCAGGGCGATCTGGATTCGGGGCTTTCCGGATTTGAAAACAATGCGTTTGATTTTGTGATCCTGTCGCAAACATTGCAAGCCACGCGCCATACCGCACCGCTGATGCAGGAGATGTTGCGTGTGGGACGCGAGGGGATCGTCAGCTTCCCCAACTTTGGCTACTGGAAAAACCGGGTGAATATACTGCGCGGTAATATGCCGGTATCGAAGGATCTGCCTTACCAGTGGTATGACACGCCCAATGTGCATCTATGCACGCTGCTTGATTTTGAGACTTTCTGTGACAAATTCAATATGCAGATTCTTGATCGCCAAGTCATGACTGGTAAAAATAGCATCAGCTTACTCCCCAATCTTTTAGGCAGCACAGCCGTATACCGTTTCAAGCGTGCAAGCTGAGATGAGTGTTTGGCAGCAGATGTTTACACGGCGCATGTTGATTTGCGTCTTTACCGGCTTTAGTTCCGGATTACCGCTTTATCTGCTGTTCAATCTGCTGCCTGCCTGGCTGCGTAGTGAACATGTCGACCTGAAAACCATCGGTCTATTCGCGCTGATTCAATTTCCCTATACCTGGAAATTTTTGTGGTCGCCGTTGCTTGATCGTTATGCCGTGCCGCTTCTCGGACGTCGGCGCGGCTGGATGCTGATTACGCAACTGGGTTTGCTCGCCGTCATTGCTTCTATGGGCGCCTTTTCACCGCAAAGCGATTTAATGGTTATTGCCTATATCGCAACGCTGCTGGCTTTTCTCAGTGCGACGCAGGATATCGTGCTGGACGCTTATCGGCGCGAGTTATTGACAGACATTGAGCTCGGCATGGGCAGCGCTGTGCATGTCAACGCGTACCGCATTGCCGGTTTGATACCCGGTTCGCTGTCGCTGATTCTGTCCGACATGTTGCCGTGGAATATCGTGTTCATCATTACCGCGCTATTTATGCTACCCGGTATTGCGATGACATTGCTGGTGAGTGAGCCGCACCGCGCCAGCCCGCCCAAAACCCTGCGCGAAGCTGTGGTGGAGCCGTTCCATGAATTCATTTCACGCAAGGGCTGGCAAAATGCGGTGTGGATTTTGGCTTTTCTGTTTTTCTACAAGCTGGGTGACAGCATGTGTACCGCGCTCGCCACGCCGTTTTATCTGGATATGGGCTTCAGTAAAACCGATATCGGTCTGATTGCCAAAAACGCGGGACTTTGGCCTGCGGTGATCGGCGGTATGCTGGGCGGTTTGTGGATGCTAAAGATTGGTATCAATAAAGCGTTGTGGTTATTTGGTGTGGTGCAGGTGCTATCAATTTTTGGCTTTGCCTGGCTTGCTTATGTGGGCTACCACAGTGAAATTGCCGTGCTTGAACGCGCCCAGCTGGCGTTTGTGATTAGCCTGGAAGCACTGGGGGTAGGGCTGGGTACGGTTGCCTTTGTTGCTTTTATTGCACGCTCTACCCACCCTGCCTACACGGCCACCCAGTTTGCACTGTTTACCAGCCTGATGGCGATTCCACGCACATTTGCCAATGCTGCCACGGGCTGGTTGGTGGACAGTATGGGATGGACAGTATTTTTCTTGTTGTGTGCTGCACTGGCTGTTCCGGGTATGGTATTACTCCTTAAAGTTGCACCCTGGAACGAACCCGTTAATCAATAACCGCCTTTGATATGCTACAAAAATATAAACGGTTGTTTCTGCTTATCGTGATCAGCGTGATCGTTATCTTGCTGGCAAAATCATTACTCGGCAGGGCCATTAAGAATTTGAGCGTTGAAGTGCAAGCCAAACAGAAAGCGAAACTGGTCAACACGTTGCCTTCATTGCCTTCATTTGCGCCGGCAGATCACACTGCATTACCTGATTCAGCAATCACTGCAGGTTCTCAGGCAGAGTCTGCACCCGTTGCCGGCACCAACCAATAGGTGTGTTGCTTCTTCAATCTCAATGATTTTCTAACGTGCAAATAACTTCTATTGTTTCATTACATTGCATCAGGCAAAATGCAATATACATTTAATTAATTACCCGACGATATGGAAAACGCGGTTTACGATATTGCTGTTCTGCAAAAATTGGCCAACCGGCTTGATCGGCAATCAAAGATGGTTGTTGTTACTTACACATTCATAAGCGCCATGTTGTTTTCGGCGATATTTTATTATTCAGCCTCAGTGGGGCAAATTGTGAATAGCTATCTAAATCTGGCGCCGATTAAATCACTTGGCATTGGTTTATTAGTTGGTGTGGTTATCGGATTTGTTCTGGGTCAAAGAAAATCTACCCAATTAAAACTCGCTTCACAGCTAGCGTTATGCCAGATTCAAATCGAAAAAAATACGCATTTCATCCGCAAATCCAGCGACGAACTTTACAGATAATCGTAATCAACCATCAGCGGCGCATGATCACTAAAACGCTGCTCCTTGTAGATGCCGGTTGATATCGCCTTCTCTGCAATACCGGGCGTCGCAAACTGATAGTCTATACGCCAGCCGACATCCTTGGCCCAAGCCTGACCACGATTTGACCACCAGGTGTACGCCTCCAATTCCGGATGCAGTTTTCGAAACACATCCACATAACCCACACTGTTGATCAACTCGGTTAACCAGGCGCGTTCTTCCGGTAAAAATCCTGAATTTTTCTTGTTGCCACGCCAGTTTTTCAAGTCCTTTTCCGTATGGGCAATATTCCAGTCACCGCAGATGAGCACATCGCGGCCACTCGCATATAAATCGCGCAGGTGTGGCATAAAGGCTGCCATAAATTTAAACTTCACTGCCTGCCGCTCTTCACCGCTTGAACCCGAGGGTAAATACAACGATACGACGCTGAGGTTGCCAAACTGGGCCTCAATATAGCGTCCTTCACTATCAAATTCGGGTATGCCTAGCCCTACAATAATTTTGTCGGGTTTATTTTTACTGTATATGCCGACACCGCTATAACCTTTTTTATCAGCATAATGAAAATATCCGTGCATGCCGCCAGGATTGATCATATCTGCGCTTAAATCGTCTGCCTGCGCTTTTAATTCCTGCAGGCAGACGATATCAGCGTTTTGTAACGACAACCATTGCAACAGCCCCTTGTTAAAGGCTGAGCGGATTCCATTAAGATTTATTGATATTACTCGCACAAAAGCACTCCCCTCATTAAGTACGCTATTATAATATCGATTGTTATAATACTTACTCTGTCACTATGCTGTCTTTTCGCCAGGAATTTATACGTTTCGCTATCGAACAAAAGGTATTGTGCTTTGGAGAATTTAAAACCAAAGCCGGGCGTATGTCCCCTTACTTTTTTAATGCAGGGCTATTTAATGACGGCAATTCCTTACGGCGCTTAACCCAGTTTTACGCGCAGGCAATCGTCGCATCAAACGTGCAGTTTGATATGCTGTATGGACCCGCGTACAAGGGTATACCACTTGCGGCAGGTACCGCCATCGCATTGGCTGAATCAGGACGAAATATACCCTATTGCTTCAACCGTAAAGAAGCTAAAGACCACGGCGAAGGTGGCAGTACGGTTGGTGCTGATTTGAAGGGAAATGTACTTATCATTGATGACGTTATTTCTGCCGGCACGTCAGTGCGTGAATCAATTACATTAATTAAAGCTGCCGGTGCCACACCAGCCGCTGCTGTTATCGCACTGGACCGGATGGAGCTCGGGCCTGTTTCGCGCGAACTGGGTGGCCTCTCAGCAGTGCAGGAAGTTACGAAAAATTATAATATCCCCGTTATTGCTATCGCCACACTGGATGATTTATTAGAGTATTTACAATCCGATCAGGAAGCCGGAAAGTATCTTGAGCAGGTCAAGTCGTATCGTGAACAATATGGAGTCAAACATGCTTAAATTTAAATTTTTGATCTTGAGTTTCATCCTCTTCAACGCGTTCACTTTGAATGCAGAAGCCAAATTATTCAAATGGGTAGATGACAATGGGGTGACCCATTATGGTGAAGTCATCCCGCCTGAATATGCAAATAAGGACAAAGATACCCTCAATAAGAAAGGCATGATAGACAAGCGCCCTGAAAAAGTTGATCCTGCCGCGTTAAAAGCAAAGGAAGAAGCTGATCAAAAGATGTCAGCTGAAAAACAGGCTGCTATGGAACAAAAGCGTCGGGATAACACCTTGCTCAATACTTACAGCAATGAAAAGGAAATTGATCTGGCGCTTGATCGTAGTTTATTACTGATTAATGCACGGATTGAAAGCAATAAAATGCTGTTAAGTTCATCTAAATCCAGTCTGGATGACCTGCAAAAAGAAAGTGATCTTCGCAGCAAGGGAGGCAAAAAAGTTCCCGTATCACTTACCAATGATATTGCCAAAACAGAAGCTAAAGTAGCAAATTATGCAGCTGAATTAAGCAAAAGCGAAGATGAGCTGAACGTTGTGAAAACTCGCTTTGGGCACGAAAAGGAGTTGTATAAAAAGCTTAAGGGCATACCATCACCCACTAGCAAATAACACCGGCCAAGTTTGTATGCCGGGTTATTTACTAAGTATGTTTCATTGGTATTTTAATTAGCCATCAACCGCCGCAGGGCTTCTTGATATTTGTCGGCGGTTTTCTGTAATACCTCTGGCGGTACCTGTGGTGCGGGTGGCTGTTTATTCCAGCCTGAAGCCTCCAGCCAATCGCGCACAAATTGCTTGTCAAAGCTGGGCGGGTTTCTTCCTACCCGATAATCTTCCGCTGGCCAGAAACGTGAGGAATCCGGGGTTAGTGCTTCATCAATCAAATACAGCTTGCCGGTTTCATCTACACCAAATTCAAATTTGGTATCGGCAATGATAATTCCTTTGCTTGCAGCAAACTCGGCAGCTTGCCCATACAAGGCCAGCGATGCTTTGCTCACTTCATTAGCTCGTGCTACACCCAGCAACTTGGCGACCTGATCAAAAGAAATATTTTCATCATGTTCGCCCGCCGCTGCTTTTGTTGAAGGTGTGAACAGGGGTTGCGGTAATTTTTGCGCTTCCTGCAACCCTGCTGGCAGTTTGATGCCGCACACTGAACCCGTTTTTTTATACTCCTTCCAGCCTGAGCCAACCAGATAGCCACGTACGATCGCCTCGACAGGCAAGGCCTTAAGACGTTTGACAACAAACGCACGGCCCTTGATTTGCGCTTTGTCTGCATCTGTTTTGACGACATCCTCGGGTGCGATACCGGACAGATGATTCGGAATCACATTGCCCAGTTTTTGAAACCAGAAATTGGACAGGGTGGTCAATACCTGCCCTTTACCGGGCACGGGATTGGGAAGGATAACGTCAAATGCAGATAATCTGTCGGTCTGCACGATGAGCAAGTGTTGCTCGTCTATCGCATAAAGATCACGCACTTTGCCGCGGTGTATCAGCGGCAAACTGCTTAAATTTGATTCATGCAGAGCGGACATTTTATCCCTTTCAACTCAATTAGAAATCTTCAAAAGCCCGACAGTAACACCACTACCGGGCTTTAAAAGAAAGCCAAAATTATGCTTTAACTAGTCTTACTTACCTTTGTGATAACTTACAACACGATCCACTTCATTTTTTGAACCCAGGATGACAGGCACACGCTGATGCAAACCGCTAGGCTTAACGTCCATAATACGCTCGCGTCCTGTTGAACACACACCACCGGCCTGTTCAACAATAAACGACATTGGGTTGGCTTCATACATCAAGCGCAGTTTGCCGGCTTTGCCAACTTCTTTATTGTCAAACGGATACATAAAGATACCGCCGCGTGTCAGGATACGATGTACCTCAGCAACCATGGACGCGACCCAGCGCATATTGAAATTTTTCTCGCGACCGCCTTCTGTCTTGCCTTTGATGCACTCGTCAACATAACGTTGAACCGGCTCTTCCCAGTAGCGCTGATTAGACATATTGATCGCAAATTCCTGTGTATCTACTGGTATGCTCATCTTGGGGTGGGTCAGCATAAATTCGCCGATATCGTTGTCCAGGGTAAAGCCGTTTACACCGTGACCTGTGGTGATAACCAGCATGGTGGAAGGACCGTACAAGGCATAGCCGGCGCAGACTTGCTTGGTGCCTGGTTGCATAAAATCAGCAGCGGTCGGATTGGTCACGCCTTCCGGGCAACGCAGGATCGAGAAAATAGTACCTACTGAAATATTCACGTCAATATTGGATGAACCATCCAGCGGATCGAAGGTAAGCAGGTATTTACCGCGTGGATATTGCGCGGGTATAGGATAGATTTCGTCCATTTCTTCAGAGGCCATCGCAGCCAGGTGACCGCTCCACTCATTGGCCTTGATAAAGATTTCATTGGTTATCACATCCAGCTTCTTTTGTGTTTCGCCCTGGATGTTTTCGCTACCTGCGCTGCCCAACACACCAATCAACGCGCCTTTATTTACACTATGTGCAATTTGCTTGCATGCCATGATGATATCGCTCAACAGGCCCGTAAAATCACCCGTCGCGCCAGGAACATGCCTTTGTTCTTCAATTATAAATTGCACCAAATTCTTACTCATCTCGCTCTTTCCTCTACTATTTATCGATCTAAACTATCAATTTTACCCGTTTTGGCTTCAGCTCTCCATATAAGACCGAGCTAATATGTTAACTTGTTGATAGTCCTAAAAGAAAAAAGAGGCGGCCTTTAAGCCGCCTCTTTAATTCGTACTTGACGTTAATTACTTAACGATCGCTTTCAACTCACCCTTGGCATATCTGATTGCCATGTTATCCAGGGATATTGCTTTTACTTTGGCTGCCATACCTGCAGAACCGAAGGCTTCATAACGCGCTTTACAAATTTCTTTCATTGCAATGGTCGAAGCTGCCAGGAATTTGCGCGGGTCAAAATCTTTCGGGTTGTTAGCCAGGTGACGGCGTACCGAACCGGTAGAAGCCATGCGCAGATCCGTATCAATATTGACTTTACGTACGCCGTGCTTGATGCCTTCGACGATCTCGGATACCGGCACGCCATAAGTCTGGCCCATATCGCCGCCGAACTGGTCAATAATTTTCAACCATTCCTGAGGTACTGATGACGATCCGTGCATTACCAGGTGTGTATTGGGGATACGTGCGTGGATTTCCTTGATACGGCTAATTGCCAAGACATCACCTGTGGGTGGGCGGGTAAATTTGTAGGCTCCGTGCGAAGTTCCGATCGCAATTGCCAATGCGTCTACACCGGTACGTTTTACAAAGTCAGCTGCTTCTTCTGGATCTGTCAGCAATTGTGAATGGTCCAGTTTGCCTTCAGCACCCTGGCCATCTTCTTGCTCGCCCATACCGGTTTCCAGCGATCCCAGGCAACCCAACTCGCCCTCGACAGAAACACCAACTGCATGCGACATATCCACAACTTTACGGGTTACTTCCACGTTGTATTCGTAGGATGAAGGTGTCTTGGCATCTTCAAGCAATGAACCATCCATCATGACACTTGAGAAACCGGAACGAATCGCGTTGATACACACTGCCGGCGACGCGCCGTGATCCTGGTGCATTACCACCGGAATATGCGGGTACATTTCTACTGCAGCCAAAATCAGGTGGCGCAAGAATGGCTCACCAGCGTACTTACGCGCACCGGCGGATCCTTGCATAATCACCGGGCTGTTACATTCATCAGCCGCTTCCATGATAGCCTTGACTTGCTCAAGGTTATTTACGTTAAAGGCCGGTAAGCCATAACTATTTTCTGCTGCATGATCCAGCAATTGACGCAATGATACTAGAGCCATTTTTTTCTCCTAACTATATAAATAATTTAATAAATTTGTGAACAACTGAAAAACCTGAGTTGGTGATTCCTCAATTGTTTTATTCATTCTGTAAATGTGCAACCTTAACTGACGAAGTGTACTTCTACATCAGGTCCTTATTCAACCCTTTAGCCGTTACGGTGATCACCAACGCGCACTATTTTCATCGTGTTGGTGTGCCCCGCTTTGCCAATGGCCTCGCCTATCGTCATCACCATCATATCGCCTTCTTGTACCAGACCTAAACGAACCAGCTCATCTTCTGCAGCACGTAACACGACCGACGGGAAGGAGGACTCGATACTGAATGCGATCGGATGAACGCCGCTGAACAGGGTTACTTTGCTGAGGGTAGATTCAGTAGGCGTTAATGCAAAAATCGGCACGCCTGCATTCAACCTCGACATCCACAATGCTGTTGAGCCTGATTGGGTTAACGCAACAATCGCCTTAACCTTGAAATGAGATGCGGCGTACAAAGAAGCCATCGCAATTGATTGGTCAATACGTGAAAACTTGGTATGGGTTAAGCGCCTGTCTGTATCGCTTTCTTCAATTTCTTTTTCGGCCTGCATGCAGATGCGTACCATTGCCTGTATCGTTTCTACCGGATAATCACCGACAGCCGTTTCAGCAGACAACATAACCGCATCCGTGCCATCCAGCACCGCGTTAGCCACGTCAGACACTTCTGCACGGGTTGGAATCGGATTGGTAATCATCGATTCCATCATCTGAGTCGCAGTAATGACCAGTTTGTTACGTGCACGTGCCATTTTGATCATGCGTTTTTGCAAGCCGGGTACGGCAGCATCGCCGACTTCAACCGACAGATCACCGCGTGCGACCATAATGGCATCGGATGCATCAATAATTTCACCCAGTACAGGTATTGCCTCAGCACGTTCAATTTTGGCCATCAGCAGGCTCTTGCCACCCGCGGCATGCATGAGCGTCCTCGCCATTTTCATATCGTCCGCTGAACGCGGGAATGAGACCGCCAAATAATCTGCTTTGATCAATGCAGCTGTCTTGATATCTTCCTTGTCTTTATCCGTTAACGCCGGTGCAGTTAATCCGCCACCTTTGCGGTTGATGCCCTTGTTATTCGACAAAGGACCGCCACGCACAACTTTACAGACTACCTTGCTGCCCTTTACCTCAGTGACGTGGAACTCAAGCATGCCGTCATTTAATAAAAGTACAGTACCCTTGCTGACATCGTTGGGTAATTCTTTATAGTCCAGGCCTACGTGCTCCTGATTACCCAAGCCTTTCAACGATGCATCCAGCGTGAACGTATCTCCGGGATTTAATAAGATTTTATCGTTCTCAAATTTGCTGATACGTATTTTTGGACCTTGCAGATCCGCCAATATGCCTACTGTACGACCACAAGCTGCCGCCGCTGCGCGCACCCTGTTGGCTCGCGCCACATGATCTTCTGCCTTGCCATGTGAAAAATTCATGCGTACTACATCTACGCCTGCTCTTATTAATGCTTCCAGTGCCGGTTGTGTATCGGATGCGGGACCCAGCGTTGCTACAATTTTTGTTCTACGTAACATTTAGATATTTTTATTTTTAAATTATTTATACCCGCAACCCATGTTGCGGGAGGTTATTTACTTGGCTGCACGTTGCTGCAATATTTCCACTGCCGGCAACGTTTTTCCTTCAAGAAACTCAAGGAAAGCACCACCTGCGGTTGAGATATATGAAATCTTGTCAAAGATGTCGTATTTTTGTATCGCCGCAATGGTATCGCCACCGCCAGCCAGGGTAAAGGCTTTGGTATTGGCGATAGCCATTGCAACCGTTTTGGTACCTTCACCAAACTGGTCAAACTCAAATACGCCTACCGGACCATTCCATACGACGGTTCCTGCCTTCATGATAATGTCAGCCAGTTCTTGAGCAGACTTCGGACCGATATCAAATATCATGTCGTCATCGGCAACAGCACTTGCATCTTTCAACACAGCCGGTTCATTTGCATCAAATTTTTTGCCAACAACCACATCTTTAGCAATCGGAATTGTTGCACCACGCGCTGTCATTTTTTTCATTAGAGCTTGTGCTGTAGGTACCAGATCATCTTCGCATAAAGACTTACCTACATTCTTGCCGGCAGCCTTCAGGAAGGTATTGGCAATACCGCCACCCACAACCAGTTGCTCGCATTTCTCGGAAAGCGATTCCAGCACCGTCAGCTTTGTGGATACCTTGGAGCCGCCGACAATTGCAACCATCGGACGTGCCGGGCTTAGCAAAGCTTTGGTTAATGCTTCCAATTCTTCTGTCAGCAAAATACCGGCACAGGCTACAGGTGCAAACTTTGCAACACCGTGGGTTGAGGCTTCAGCACGGTGCGCTGTACCAAATGCATCCATTACAAATATGTCACACAGGGCAGCATATTTTTTGGATGTTTCATCCAGGCTTTTTTTCTCGCCCTTGTTAAAACGGCAATTTTCCAGCAACACCAATTCACCTGGCGCAACTTCAAAACCACCATCAACCCAATCCTTGATCAGGCGCACAGGTTTACCCAGTTTCGTTGAAATATCATTCGCAACCGGCTTCAATGAATTTTCTTCGGAATATACACCTTCCTCCGGACGACCAAGGTGAGAGGTTACCATTACCCGGGCACCCGCCTTGAGCGCATGATTGATGGTAGCCATGGAGGCGGCAATGCGTGCATCCGAGGTTACTTTTCCATCTTTAACCGGCACGTTAAGATCGGCGCGGATCAATACGCGTTTTCCCTTGAGATCCAGGTCGGTCATTTTAATAACTGACATACTTCTTTCCTTATGAACTTGCTGCTAAAGATAAAAGGGCTGACTTAACGTCAGCCCTTAACTTGATTCACAATTACTTGGCGATGTGACCAACCATACGCATCAGGTTGCAGGTATAGCCATATTCATTGTCGTACCAGGCAACCACCTTAACAAAGGTGGGATCCAGCGCAATACCGGCTTCTGCATCAAACACGGAAGGACAGGTATAACCACGGAAATCGGTAGATACCACTTTCTCGGTGGTGTAGCCAAGAACGCCTTTCAATGGGCCTTTTTCTGAGGCCGCTTTCATCGCGGCACAGATTTCATCATAAGTTGCAGCCTTGTTCAGCTCAACAGTCAGATCTACTACAGAAACGTCTGATGTTGGAACACGGAATGCCATACCTGTCAGCTTCTTGTTCAGCTCAGGAATAACGACACCCACTGCTTTTGCAGCCCCGGTTGATGATGGAATAATGTTTTCCAGAATGCCACGTCCACCGCGCCAGTCTTTATTGGATGGGCCGTCAACCGTTTTTTGCGTTGCTGTTGCAGCATGTACTGTTGTCATCAAGCCGCGCTTGATACCCCATGTATCATTCAACACCTTTGCAACTGGCGCAAGCGCATTGGTTGTGCAAGAAGCTGCAGACACGATGCTTTCACCTTTGTATGTAGAGTGGTTCACGCCATAAACAAACATCGGTGTGTCATCTTTAGACGGAGCTGATTGAATCACTTTCTTCGCACCCGCATCAATATGCTTCTGACAAGTATCTTTGGTCAGGAAGAAACCTGTACATTCAATAACGATATCAACGCCAACATCTTTCCATTTCAGATTAGCTGGATCTTTTTCTGCTGTCAGGCGAATTGTTTTGCCGTTGACAACCAGGTTGTTCCCGCTTACCGCCACATCGCCATTGAAACGGCCATGGACAGAATCATACTTCAGCATATAAGCCAGATAATCAGGCTCCAACAGATCATTGATCGCTACGACTTCGATTTCAGGAAAATCTTTGGTTGCAGCGCGGAACACCATACGGCCGATACGGCCAAAACCATTAATACCAACTTTGATAGCCATGCTTTAAATCTCCCATAATTAAAAATTTATCTATTATTTATTGTTTTTATTTTACAAAATGCTTTTTACTGTTTTCACGACATTTTCTGTGGTGAAGCCAAAATGCTTGAACAGATCGTTCGCCGGCGCAGATTCACCAAAACAATCCATACCCACAACCGCGCCTTCAAGTCCTACATATTTATGCCAGAAGCCGGTGATACCCGCTTCCACAGCGACGCGCTTGACGCCTTTTAGCAGGACAGAATCCTTGTAGGCTTTATCCTGACGATCAAACACATTCGTCGAAGGCATTGAGACAACGCGGACATTGACTCCTTCTTGTGCCAACACTTTTTGTGCTTCCATTGCCAGGTTAACTTCAGAGCCGGTTGCAATAATGATTGCCTGTGGCTTGCCATTAGACGCTTCAGACAATACATAACCGCCTTTATTGATATTGGCGATTTGCGCGGCATCGCGTTTTTGGAAGTTCAAGTTTTGACGGCTGAAGATCAGCGACGATGGTCCTGTTTTGCGCTCAACCGCGCAAATCCAAGAAGCGGCAGATTCAACCGTGTCACAGGGACGCCAAACATCCATATTGGGGATGTAACGCAATGTCGATGTTTGCTCAACTGGCTGGTGGGTTGGACCATCTTCGCCCAGACCGATAGAGTCATGGGTATACACATATATGACACGCTGCTTCATTAATGCCGACATACGCAATGCATTACGTGCATATTCAGAGAACATCAAAAACGTGCCGCCGAATGGCAACAAGCCACCATGCAGCGCCATACCATTCATGATATGTGACATACCAAATTCACGTACGCCATAGCTGATGTAGTTGCCTGGCTTTTTAGCAGATACGTGATGTGCCCCAGTCCAGTTGGTCAGATTTGATCCGGTCAGGTCTGCAGAGCCGCCCAAAAACTCCGGCAGCACAGGCACCAATGCATTAATCGTATTTTGTGAAGCCTTGCGAGTCGCAATGGTTTCTGCCTTTTCATTGACTTGCTTCATCACTTCGGCAGCATGCTTGCTCCAGTTCGCTGGCAAATCACCCTTCATACGGCGTTCAAATTCTGCCGCCTCTTCAGGAAATTTTGCGCGATATTCGGCAAAATTATTGTTCCACAATTTTTCCAGTACCTCGCCTTTGGTACGTGCATCCCAAGCCTGATAAACATGCTTGGGAATTTCAAATGGAGGGTAATTCCAGCCAATATGCGCGCGGGTTGCAGCGACTTCTGCGTCACCCAATGCTGCGCCGTGGACGTCATGCGTGCCTTCTTTGTTTGGAGAACCGGCACCAATGACTGTTTTGCAACAGATCAGTGTAGGTTTGTCAGTAACCAACTTGGCAGCCTTGATAGCCGCCTCGATTTCAACAGGATCATGACCTTGTACATCAGCGATAACGTGCCAGCCATAGGCTTCAAAACGCTTTGGGGTATTATCGGTAAACCAGGCACCTACGTGACCATCGATAGAGATATCGTTGTCATCCCAGAACCCAATCAGCTTGCCCAAGCCCCAGGTACCGGCCAATGCACATGACTCATGTGAAATTCCTTCCATCAGGCATCCGTCACCCATAAAGACATAGGTGTAATGATTGACGATTTCATGTCCCGGCTTGTTGAATTCATTTGCGAGCAGCTTTTCTGCCATCGCCATACCTACGGCGTTGGTAATGCCCTGACCCAGCGGGCCGGTGGTTGTTTCAACACCTACGGTATAACCATATTCAGGGTGACCAGGTGTCTTGGAATGCATTTGACGGAAGCGCTTGATTTCTTCCATAGGCAGGTCGTAACCTGACAGGTGCAGCAACGCATAGATCAACATTGAACCATGGCCGTTTGACTGCACAAAACGATCACGGTCGGCCCATTTAGGGTTGGCTGGATTGTGCCGCAGATGATGATTCCACAGGACTTCGGCAATTTCTGCCATACCCATAGGCGCGCCAGGATGGCCTGAATTAGCCTTCTGCACTGCATCCATCGCTAAAGCGCGTATTGCACCTGTTGTATCGTTAAACTTCGGGGGTCTTACATTCCGCGCCACAGCCATTTTACTGCCTCCTAAGAACTGCCCATTTAAGGGTTAAATAATAATTTTAATGCACCAACTTTTAATTATGCCGCACTGCTGTGATTTGGGCAACCACTGGATATATAGAGAAAGCACGTAATATGATATTAAATGCCTTTAAAATTAATGGGTTTCTTAACTGTTTTCAGCGGTTTTTTTAAGCATTTTTATGCCGAGTTGCTTGAGTTTTCGGTATAAATGGGTACGTTCGATTCCCATATTCTCAGCAACACGGGTTACATTGCCATTTTCCCTGTGCATATGGTGATTAAAGTACAGCTTGTCAAAATGTTCACGTGCCTCTCTTAACGAAAGGTCCAGTGGCAAGGCATATTGTTTAATCACTCTGCGTTCTGTTTGTTCTAACAGCTCTGTTTGTTGCTTGGCTTTTTTAACGCCCAGCTGCATTACCGTCTCAACGGTCTTAAGTAATTTTTGCAACGCAATAGGCTTTTCCAAAAAATCGGCAGCGCCTATTCTTGTTGCCTCCAGCGCGGTTTCTATCGTGCCATGTCCAGACATCATTACCACAGGCATGGTTAGCAAGTCTTGTGCGACCCACTCCTTGAGTAAGCTCAAGCCATCCGTATCCGGCATCCAGATATCAAGCAAAACCAGATCAGGTACTTTATTCAGACGATATTCACGTGCCTGTTGTGCGTTTTCCGCCAATGCAACCTGATAGCCTTCATCAAATAAAATTTCTGAGAGTAGCTCACGTATGCCGACCTCGTCATCAACCACAAGTATTTCTTTAGTTGCCATTAACCTACCACCTCTTCTTCCGCCACCAATGGAAATTCAATACTGACGCAGGTACCACCTGACACCCTGTTTTCTATCATGATAGAACCGCCATGTTCTTCAACAATTTTCTTTACAATCGGTAATCCCAATCCAGTCCCTTTGCTTTTGGTTGTCATATAAGGTTCAAATACCCTGGTGATCAAGTGTTCAGGAAAACCACTTCCATTGTCCAGCACACTTAGCTTGATCGTATTCTGTTCATTTTCAGTTTTCAGTATGATTTGCGGATCCTCTATATTTTTTAAAGCATCATGAGCGTTGTGCAGTAAATTATGTACGACCTGGCGCAACCTTGTTGCATCGCCATTGATACGCGCATTTCTTGCGTTCAACTGCAAAAATATCGGGCTGCTGTTGGCTTCATAAAGCCCCATCACTTCGTTTAATAACTGATGCATATCCAGTTGCGTTAACTGTACTACCGGTGCGCGTGCGTAGTCTGCAAACTCCAGCACCATTTTTTTCATTGCAGCCACTTGGCTAACAATAGTCTGTGTTGCACGCTGTAATAGCCTTGCATCTTCCTGGTTTAACTTTTCGCTCAACTTATACTGCAAGCGTTCTGCTGATAATTGTATCGGTGTTAATGGATTTTTTATTTCATGCGCCAGTCGGCGTGCTACCTCTCCCCAGGCGGCTTGCCGCTCAGCCTGTAACAGATGGGTTATATCATCAAACACAACCACATACCCTGTTTCTTCTATCGAGGATAAGCGGGTACCACGTAGCAGCAACATTTGATTACCGTTCTTGCTGATACGTTCTATTTGTCTTTGCCACTCATTTTCACCGGATTGTGTAAATTCTTGCAATATCGCTTCGGTAAACGGGCGCAACAATTTATATTGCACACTTAACTCAGCTAACGGCACGCCTCGTAAATCCATCAAAGAAGCCCCCAGAATATGCTCTGCGCTGGTATTGGCAGAACGCAGACAAAAGCGTTCATCCACCACCAGTACACCCGAAGATAAATGGGTTAACACGCTTTCCAGATAGACTTTTGATTTGTTGACCTGGCGTTGCTGGGATTCGCTTAATTTTTGTGCATCGGATAATTGTAAAATCATTTGATTAAACAATCCCGTTAATGCACCCAACTCATCATGACTTTGTACCGGATAATTTCCGCTAAAGTCGCCTTGTGCCACGGCACGGGTACCTTCCGCCAATGCTGCCAGGGGCGAGCTTAAACGTGCACTCAGAAAAAATGCGGCGGATACCGCGCTCAGCAAAACGATCAATAATGACAGTGTAAGGGTGATCTCATACAATCGTTTTAATCCCAATCGTGACAGTGATAATTCTTGATAATCACGATAGACAGATTGTACTGTTTCAGTATCAATTGCCAATTGTTTGGGCACAGGCTGAATTAATTGCAATATGAGTATTTCTTTACGCCTTGTTGTATTTATATTTTCCACTCTGGAAATAACCGGTACCAGCACCTTTAGTGCAAGGGTGTTATCCCGGAGGGTATCAATTACGTCGAAGAGATCAAGTCGAAGTGCTTCACTCAAAATATTGACGTCGGGTACTTCAGCCAGTGAATTGTTCGTCGTCACCGAAAAATGCTGCATCCCTTCCAGATCATACAAGGCGGCTTCCTGTATGGTTCCCTCGTTAATCAGTCGTTTCAACGTATCCTGACGACGTTTAGGTGGCTGTTCAGCCAGTAGCAGGGCGATAAATTTTCCCTTTTTTGACAACTCCTGCAGGCCATTTTCCAAAGAGTTACGGCCCAAGTTCAAGCCGCCTTCAAGCGCTTTTTCTACCCGTACGTCAAACCAGGATTCGATACTTTTACCCAAAAACTGAACTGAGACTGCATATACCAGCAAGCCGGGCAAAATTGCGATTAATGAAAAGAATAAAGCCAAGCGCAACGTTAATTTTGCACCAAAAACCTGCGCCTTGATCTTTTCCCTTAGCTGCCATAATTGATAGCCCACTAATGCGCTCAAGCAGAGCGCCAACAATCCCGCCAAAGCCAATAAAGAATAATAGTTGTGTGAAAACAGATCAGTATTGGCGCTGGCGCTCGATAATAAATACAGCAACAGCGCACCAATAAAACCACTTATGAATATAAAATATTTCATTGCTCAGCCTTCCTGGCTTTTGCAATTTCCTCCGGAACCAGTTTCCAGCTGTATCCATCTGAATCCATTTTCCACTCATCACTGGTCAGCGCATTAACCTGCAATGGTTTCGGCAGCTGTGAGACATCCAGCCGCATGCGTGCATAAGCCGTGTAATCTGAATTACTGGTTAACAGAGACACGATATACCCGCTATTTTTATTAAGTAACTCAGCAGATATGGGATTTGAGGATTGATTGCCGAGCGCCTGTAACGCATCTTCCAGCCTGGCAAAATTCTGAAATAAGGTTCCCCGCTTGATTCGATATTGACGTGTCAGGGCGCTGTAACTGAGTTTGGTATTGAGTTCTGTTTTACTCGCTACTTCATTTAACCAATACCAGCGTAATTTGGTTAGGGTAAATTCACTGAGAAAGTTGATCGTAATACCATGTGTGAGCGCTTCTTCCACTATCGGATTGAGCTTGATATCAAAATTTGCGGTGAGCTGATAACCCTCATCACTCATGCGTATTTCAGCCTTGCGCAGAAAAATTCCATCCGCCAGAGCAACAGTATTATTCAGCAAAATAATGACCAACCCGGCCAAAATATTCCGCAAAATGTTATGCTTTTTTTTGCAATAACGCATAGAAAAATCCGTCATGTAGCTCAGTGGGTAGTAGTTGTCCCTGCTTCATTCCTGCTGCTGTAACTGGCAATTGGGATGCATGTGTATGCCTTGCCAAAAAATCATTAATAACCTGCTGGTTTTCACGTTCGAATATGGAACAGGTCACATACAGCAGTTTGCCGCCAATCTCCAGCAAAGGCCACAGTGCGTTTAATATTTGCTGTTGTTGTTGCCCAAATGATTCAATATCCGCCAGGCGGCGCAACCATTTGATATCCGGATGACGCCGCACAACCCCTGTGGCAGAACAAGGTACGTCAGCCAGGATTCGTTGAAATTGTTTTCCATTCCACCAATCAGATGGTTGCGCTGCATCCCCTGTTAACAGAGTTGCATTCAATTTTAGCCGTTGCATGTTTTCATTGACCCGTGCCAAGCGTAACTCATCTTTATCCAGTGCTGACAAATTTATATCTGCAGATTCCAGTAAATGCGCGCTCTTGCCACCTGGTGCGGCACAGGCATCAAGGACAAACATACCCGGTTGTACATCCAGAAATCCCGCTGCGTATTGTGCACCTGCATCCTGTACCGATACCAGTCCATCCTTAAATCCAGGTAATTTATCTACCGCCACAGGATGCTCCAGCAAAATTGCATCCGGTTCAATCAGGCGAGCTTGAATATTATTTTGCGTTAATAACGTCAGATAATCTACGGTCGATAACCGTTTAAGGTTCGCACGCAAAGTCATCGGTGGATGTTGGTTACCTGCGAGTAAAAGCGCCTCGGCCTCTGATCCATACTGTGATTTTATCGCGTTTATCCACCATAGGGGGTAGGAGTATCGACCTTCTTCAGTTTGTGCCACGCTTGCTAAAAGTTCTTTTTTCTTGCGTATAAAATTTCTCAACACGGCATTGACTAGCCCGCTGGCAGCAGGGTTTATTTTACGTACTGCATTGACTGCAAAATCTACGACTGCATATTGCGCAGCTTTTGTATATTGCAACTGATATAGCGCAATCAGGAGCAAATAACGTATCTGGATATCTTTAATTGGTTTATTCAACAATGCATCCAGAATTCGTGTCAGTTGTCCGTAATAGCGCAAGGTGCCGTAGCTTAAATCCTGTAATGCACCCCGTTGTTGTGGAGTGAACAACTGCTCTGCTTGGTTAATCTGTTTTAAAACTTGATTGAGATTACGTCCGCCAATTACTTCGCTTATCACCACAACAGCAGCTTGTTGAACAGAATCCATATTATTTACTATTGAACCGGTCACCGACCTTGATTGAAAAACCCTGAACAAACTGAGCAACGGGCAATGGCTTGCCATTGGGTTTTTGTAATACTTCCAGTAACAAGGAACCTACTCCGCAAGCTATACGTATATGTTGCTTGTTTAATTCCAAAACCTTACCTGGCTCTGCGTTCTCAATCAAAGCATCTGAGACTGTAGCCTTGTAAACTTTAATGATTGTGTTATTCAAGGAACTAAATGCAACAGGTGTTGGATTGTAGGCGCGGATGGCCTGCTCTAACTGTTTTGCGCTATTTGTCCAATCTATTTCAGCTTCAGCTTTAATTAGTTTTGCCGCATAAGTTGAATGACTTGAGTCCTGTGCTACACCATTTATAGTCCGCGTTTGAAGATTGCCTAACACTTCAATGATCGCCTCGGCGCCTAATACTGCCAGCTTATCGTGCAGTGTCTGGGCCGTATCGTCAGCTTCAATCAGGCAATGCTTTTTCAGCAGCATTAATCCGGTGTCCAACCCTTCATCCATCTGCATGATCGTAATACCGGTTTCAGCATCACCTGCCAGAATGGCACGTTGAATTGGTGCGGCGCCACGCCAGCGAGGCAATAAAGATGCGTGTATATTTAGACACCCAAGCCTTGGTATATCTAAGACGGATTGAGGCAATATCAAGCCGTAAGCTGCAACCACCATTGCATCAGCCTGTAAATTAGCCAAGAGCTGTTGGGCTTCAGCTGTTTTTAGCGACGCTGGCTGCATGACAGGGATATTGTGTTGTATCGCTTTTTGTTTAACCGGACTTGCTGTGAGCTGCATACCTCGCCCAGAGGGTCGGTCAGGTTGCGTTAATGCCGCAACAACCTCATGTTTCTTCTCCAGCAAAGCTTCAAGGGCATTCGCCGCAAAATGCGGGGTTCCAGCGAAAATGATTTTCAATTATTGTCCAATTACATGGTTTCGCGTACGCGTTTTTTAATTTTTGCCCGTATCCGAGTTTGTTTCAAGGGAGACAAATACTCTACAAAAACTTTGCCTAACAGATGATCCATTTCATGCTGTATACAAACAGCCAGCAAACCTTCTGCATCCATGCTAAATGGATCGCCTTTTAAATTTAGCGCCTTTACTGTTATTCGTTCTGCTCTGCGTACTTTTTCATAAATACCGGGAACAGATAAACAACCCTCCTCACAGTCGCTTTCTCCGCTAAAGCTTATAATTTCCGGATTAATGAAGACCATCAAATTATTATTTTCTTCTGATGTATCGACTATTATTATGCGAAGATGCTGATCAACCTGGGTCGCCGCCAAACCGATACCCGGTGCAGCATACATGGTTTCAGCCATGTCTTTGATTAATTTACGAGAGCTGTCGGTTACTTGTTTTACACTTGTTGCAACCTTATGCAAACGATCGTCTGGATATTGGAGTATTTTAAGAATTGCCATAATAGCTTGCTAATTTAAGAGACTAGATGCAAAATTTAAACAGTTGTGCGAACATCGCACTGCATTTCATTACTTTGATGGGGTTTTTTCATGCGTAAGATTATATCGCTGATTTGCATTATTTTGCCTATTCTCACCTATGCCGATGAGTTAGTTATTCGTGAAAATGCTCCAGATCGCTATGTAGTTGTTAAAGGCGACACATTGTGGGACATCTCTAACAAATTTTTTAAAGACCCCTGGAAGTGGCCACAAATATGGGGTTTCAATAAAGAATCGATTAAGGACCCTCACTGGATTTATCCTGGTAACGTTGTATTTTTAGATCACGTTAACAAAACGTTACATTTTGGTCAGCAAGTTAAGCCAACGACTACCACTGCAACTACGCCAACCGACGTTGCCCTGGTTCCTGCCATTCCTGCCGATACGGATATGGCTATCTCTCGAAACCTGAATCTGGAAAAACTATCCCCTGAAGTCAGGGTTGTCAATGCAGACCATGATGCTATTGCCAGTATACCCGCAAATATAATTGGACCTTTTTTAGACAAGCCACTAGTGATAGAAAAGGATGAATTTGATAATGCCCCAACAATAATTGGCACGGTTGAAAAGCGTTCACTGCTCAGTTTTGGTGATACTGCTTTTGCCCGGAGTTTACCGGGTGATAAAGGGCCTTTATGGCAATTGTACCGTCCTGGGAAGAAGTATCGTGACCCTGATTCTGGCGAAACATTAGGCTATGAAGCAATTTATCTGGGTGAAGCAAACTTACAGAAATACGACGAAATCTCTACCCTGAAAATTACCAAGTCTGTACTTGATATACAGGTTGGTGATAATTTAATCCAATCTACCATCACCTTGCCCAATAATTATATACCGCGAGCACCAAGCACGAAAATGAGCGCAAAAGTCATGTCGATCTATGGCGGTATGGATCAGGCGGGGCAAAATGCAATCATTGTTATTAATAAAGGAAAGCGTGATGGCCTGGAAAACGGCCATGTGCTCGCTTTGTATAAAGAGAGTGAATCTGCAAAATATAAGGGGGACTCCTATAAATTGCCCGCATTACGTTATGGTTTAGTGTTTGTTTTCCGCACTTTTGATAAGGTTTCATATGCTTTGGTTATGGAAGTGCAGAATTCTGTTCAATTGCTGGATAGCTTAGAAACCCCTTAACATCATGGCAATGGACGCGACACTAGCGTCATGGCTCACACTGAGCCATATAAAAGGCTTGGGTAATGAAGGCCTGCATCAACTGTTACTAGCATTTGGATCGCCTACTGCAATCCTGGCAACTTCTGAATCAGCACTAAAACAAATTGTCAGGCCTGCAATCGCCAAAGCTATTTGCCAACAAGCTGACAATCTAACGCATGCCGATATTTCGATTTGGTTGGATGATCCCAATAATCACATAGTCACCATCGCTGATACTGACTATCCGCAAGCGCTACTTAACATTTCCGATCCTCCGTTGCTCTTGTATGTAAAGGGCCGGCTTGAATTGCTAAATTGTCCAGCAATTGCAGTCGTCGGGAGCAGAAATGCATCAACACAAGGTTTGCGCAATGCTGAGACATTTGCACAAGCGCTAAGTCAATCGAAATTGACGATTGTCAGTGGGATGGCTCACGGTATTGATACTGCGGCACACTTGGGTGGTTTGCGTGGTCAGGGTTCAAGCATAGCGGTGGTGGGAACAGGGCTGGACAAGGTCTATCCTTCGGCTAACCGCGCCTTAGCTCATCAACTTGCAATCGAAGGGGTTTTAATTTCAGAGTACCCTCTGGGCACCCCTCCATTGGCTAACAATTTCCCGCGACGTAATCGGATTATCAGTGGCCTAAGTTTAGGTTGTTTGATTGTTGAAGCATCCCTGCAGAGCGGCTCATTAATTACCGCACGCATGGCATTGGAACAAGGCAGAGATGTGTTTGCTATACCGGGTTCGATTCATTCGCCACAAGCCAAAGGATGTCACGCACTCATCAAGCAAGGCGCGAAACTTGTTGAGGCCCCGCAGGACATAGTAGATGAATTAGGTTGGCTTTCAACCCCAACAAATATATTATCCAATCCTGATGATGATGATCATCAACTATTTAAACATTTGGGCTTTGATCCAGTTAGCCTTGATCAACTATCTCAACTTAGCAACTTGACGATTGAGACACTATCCGCCATTCTATTGCAACTAGAGTTGGACGGAAAGGTAACAACCCTTGCCGGAGGCATGTATCAACGTATCGTATAGAGGCTCCCTTTAACTTTGTTAATTTTGAGGCGCCATGTTTGACATTCTGATGTATTTGTTTGAAAGTTATTTTAATGCGGGCAGTTATCCTGACCCGGACAAACTGTCTATAAAATTAAGCGCAGCTGGCTTTGAAGATGAAGATATTAGCCGGGCACTTTCGTGGCTTTCCGGTTTAGACCAGCTGACTCAAAATGATTACCCCATCAGTATTAATGAAGGTGGTTTACGTAGCTACGCCGAATTGGAAACGCAAAGTATTAGCACCGAAGGTCTGCATTTTGTTTCCTTTTGGGAGCACAACAAAATGATAACACCCGTTGAACGCGAAATGATTATTGACCGAGCTGTTGCATTTGGTCGCAAGAACTTACCTTTGGATAAGGTAAAATTAATAGCACTCATGGTTCTTTGGAATCAGCACGACGAACTAGATCCGCTTCTGGTTGAAGACCTGCTCACACCTAATAACGCTTCACAACTACACTAACTCGCCCGGTAGATCCTTATTCATGGCTTCTAATCTCCTTATTGTCGAGTCCCCCGCCAAAGCCAAAACATTAAAAAAATATCTTGGCAATGATTTTGAAGTACTCGCTACTTTCGGACACGTACGGGATTTAATTCCGAAAACGGGTGCGATCGATACCGAAAATAACTTTGCAATGCAATATGAAACAATTGCACGCAACAGTAAACACGTTGATGCAATCGCCAAGGCGGCCAGTTCAGCTGATCATATCTATCTGGCGACCGACCCGGATAGAGAGGGCGAGGCGATTGCGTGGCACGTTGCTGAATTGCTGAAAGCAAAACGCAACCTGAAAAAAACGCCTATGCAGCGTGTCGTTTTTTATGAAATTACACAGAACGCCGTACGTGAGGCTGTCGCAAATCCAAGAGACATTTCAATACCGCTGGTCAATGCGCAGCAGGCACGACGTGCCTTGGACTACCTGGTAGGCTTTAATTTATCCCCCTTGTTATGGAGAAAAATTCGTCCCGGCTTGTCTGCTGGCCGCGTACAAAGCCCGGCATTACGCTTGATCGTTGAACGTGAACTGGAGATTGAAGCATTTAAATCCCAGGAATACTGGACAGTCCACCTGGACAGTCAAAAAAATAAGCTGCCTTTCACTGCAAAACTGTTTCAGTACCAAGGCAAAAAGCTTGAGCAACTGAGCATCAATGGTGAAGCGGCTTATCACGGTATTCACAACACGTTGAATGCTGCGAAACTACCGCCACGCGTTGTACGCGTCGATAAGAAACCCAAGCAACGTTATGCTGCCGCGCCATTTACCACCTCCACCATGCAACAGGAAGGCGTGCGTAAACTGGGCATGTCTGCTGACCGCGTGATGCGTATCGCGCAGCAACTCTATGAAGGTATTGATATTGGCGGTCAAACCGTTGGTTTGATCAGCTATATGCGTACCGACTCGGTAAATCTGGCGCAAGAGGCTATTACTGAAATTCGCGACTATATCAGCTCCAATTTTTCTGCTGACTATCTTCCCCGTACCGTACCAGTCTACAAAAGCAAGGCTAAAAATGCCCAGGAGGCGCACGAAGCGATTCGACCAACCTCCATCTCTCGTTCACCCGACAGCATACGTGATGCGTTGACTGTTGATCAGGCGCGACTATATGAATTGATCTGGAAGCGAACATTAGCCAGCCAAATGAACCCGGCTCGTTTTGATACGGTCAGCGTAGATATACGCTTGGGTGGAGATGACACCTTATTCCGCGCCAGCGGACAAACCCTTATATTTCCCGGATTCATAGCGGTATATCAGGAGGACACCGACGATAACACGGAAGAGGAGGGTGGCAAATTACCCCCACTGGAAGAGGGCGACATTTTACCTGTGGACAAACTTTATGGAGAGCAACACTTTACTCAACCTCCGCCACGCTTTACTGAAGCCAGTCTGGTCAAAACCCTGGAAGAACATGGCATAGGGCGTCCTTCAACCTATGCGAGCATTATTTCAACTTTGCAGGCGCGCGAATATGCCTTACTGGAAAAGAAGCGCTTTACACCCACTGATGTCGGCCGAGTTGTAAACCGCTTTTTATCTGAACATTTTACGCGCTATGTTGATTATGGTTTTACCGCGCAAATGGAAGATGAGCTTGATGAAATTTCTGAAGGCAAGCGTGACTGGATTCCTGTATTAGAATCTTTCTGGACAGATTTTGATAAGTTAGTTCAAGAAAAAAAGAACATTGAACGTAAAGATGTGACTCAGGAATTAATTAACGAAGATTGCCCAAAGTGCGGCAAGCCTCTGGCTACCAGACTGGGTAAACGCGGCAGTTTTATAGGCTGCACTGCGTATCCTGAATGTGACTACACGCGCAGTACGACAGGTGAAATAGATCCTGCTGAGGCACGAAAGGAGCTTGGCACCGACCCAGCAACCAATTTACCAGTTTTGTTATTGCGCGGACCCTACGGTTATTATGTACAGCTTGGTGAAGTTGTTGAAGGCGACAAGAAAAAGCCTAGACGTATGTCTTGGCCGAAAGAAGTCCTGCCTGAAAACGCCGATTTGCCCGCAGCGCTAAAGTTATTGGAGTTACCAAAGGAACTCGGTAACCATCCTGAATCCGGCAAAAAAGTTATCGTTAATATTGGTCGATTTGGACCCTACGTTGGCCATGATGGCAAATTTAAATCCATACCGAAAACCGATAGTGTATTCACCATCGAATTAGATCGTGCAGTAGCCTTATTGGCTGAAGCGAGAACCTCTAATACCGTTTTGCGTGAGCTCGGTGTACATCCAGAAGACAAAAAGCCGGTTGATGTCTGTAATGGTCGTTACGGGCCCTACGTTCGTCATTTAAAAGTGAATGCTACTTTGCCCAAAGATGTGTCACCTGATGAAGTCACATTGGAGGAAGCGCTCGCTTTGCTGGCAGCACGCATTGCGAAAGGGCCTGTCAGCAAGAAAAAAGCAACTACTAAAAAGCCTGCTGCTGCCAAAAAAGTAGCTACAACCAAAAAAGCGCCTGTTGAAGAGAAAACCACCGCGGTAACGAAAAAACCTGCTGCGAAAAAGAAAACGGTTGCAACTAAAAAGGTAGCAACCGTTAAAAAGAAGACAACAACCAAGAAGAAATAATCTTTATTACATTTCAATCAATTCGATTGTTTTTGCCTTAACTATTACACATCTATATTTTGAGCACCTAGGGCATTTTCTTCGATAAATGCGCGACGTGGCTCAACTACATCACCCATTAATGTTGTAAATATTTCATCGGTTGTAATCATATCTTCTATGCAAACGCGTAGCAATACTCGATTGGTTACGTCCATCGTCGTTTCCCACAGCTGTGACGGGTTCATTTCGCCAAGACCTTTGTAGCGTTGAATATTGACGCCTCTCTTGGCTTCATCTAACAACCACTCTATCGCTTCTTTAAAATCATTTACCGGCTTACGATGTTCACCTCGTTTAATAAAGGCATCCTTGCCCAATAGATCACCCAGCGTTTGCGCTGTTTTACGAATCTGCTGGTAATCTCCACTACGCAAGAAGTTTTGGTCTATAAAACTGACCGACTCGTTACCGTACAGTTTCTTTTCCAAACGAAGTTTATATTCTTCAGTTATGGAATCAAATTCAGACAGAATTTTTAATTCTTTCCCGCATACTTTCTGCAAATATTCTGCACTTTGTTTCGCCTGGTTTTCACTATCCAGATTTAATTCGGCCGCCTTGAGCAAGGCATGTAACGCCTCGGGTGCAATTATTCTTGACAACCTATTGATGATTGCTTCAGCCAGAAAATACTCTTTGGCCATATTTTCCAACACTTCAACTTTCATCGCAGGTGAATCAGCAGCGGCATGCAATTCGGCTTCATTCAACGCAGAACCAAGCATGTATGTTTTTAATGCATGATCATCTTTTAAATATCGTTCATCTTTACCCTGCTTAACCTTATACAGCGGAGGTTGTGCAATATAGATGTGACCGCGCTCTACCAGTTCTGGCATTTGACGATAAAAGAAAGTCAGCAATAGTGTTCGTATATGAGCGCCGTCGACGTCAGCGTCGGTCATGATAATAATCCGGTGATAACGTAACTTATCCGGGTTATATTCATCTTTACCAATACTTGTTCCCAATACAGTGATCAAAGTCGCAATTTCCTGTGAGGAAATCAGCTTTTCAAAACGCGCTCTTTCTACGTTGAGTATCTTGCCTTTTAACGGCAAAATGGCTTGAAACTTTCTGTCTCGACCTTGTTTAGCAGAACCACCTGCCGAGTCGCCCTCAACCAGGTAAAGCTCTGATTTTGCTGGATCTTTTTCCTGACAATCAGCGAGCTTGCCGGGCAAACCCATACCATCGAGTACACCTTTACGCCTGGTGATTTCACGCGCTTTGCGAGCTGCTTCTCTGGCTCGTGCTGCGTCAATTATTTTTCCAACAATTATTTTTGCATCAACTGGTTTTTCAAGCAAAAAATTAGTTAATTGTTGAGAAACGATTTCTTCTACAACGGGGCGAACTTCTGATGAAACCAGTTTGTCTTTTGTTTGCGAAGAAAATTTTGGATCTGATAACTTGACGGATAGAACGGCAGTTAGCCCTTCACGCATATCGTCGCCAGTCGTTTCAACTTTTTCCTTTTTGGCAAGGCCTTCCGTTTCGATGTATTGATTCAATGTACGCGTCATTGCTGTTCTTAGCGCTGTCAAATGTGTACCACCGTCTCGCTGTGGAATATTATTTGTAAAACATTGCACAGTTTCTTGATATGAATCATTCCACTGCATCGCAACTTCAGCAGTAATTCCTTCTTTTTCTATACAGGTATAAAACACGTTTGGATGAAGAACAGTTTTGTTTCTGTTCATGTATTCAACAAATCCCTTTACGCCGCCGGTAAAAGAAAAGTTTTCTACTTTGCCATCTCGCTTATCGATTAACGCAATTTTGACTCCATTATTCAAAAAAGATAACTCACGTAATCTTTTTGCCAGGATATCAAAATGAAATTCGACCAGCGTAAAGGTTTCTTTACTTGCCAGAAAATGAATTTCAGAACCCCTTTGATCTGTATCACCTATTTCTTTTAATGGTGATACTGGATCGCCATAATGGAATTCCATATAGTGTTTTTTTCCATCCCGGCAAATGGTCAATTTTAACCATTCAGAGAGCGCATTAACTACCGATACACCAACACCGTGTAAACCGCCGGATACTTTATAAGAATTACTATCAAACTTTCCACCTGCGTGCAGAATTGTCATGATGACTTCTGCTGCGGAACGATTCTCTTCAGCATGGATATCGGTTGGTATACCACGACCGTTATCCGTAACACTAATTGAGTTATCTATATGAATAGTAACATTAATTTCATTACAATGGCCTGCCAAAGCTTCATCTATCGCATTATCCACCACTTCAAACACCATATGATGTAATCCACTACCATCACTTGTATCCCCAATATACATACCTGGACGTTTACGAACAGCTTCAAGTCCTTTTAGTACTTTAATACTGTCAGAAGTATATTCGCTCATATTTTTCCTTGATTTTGTTTCACGTGAAACAGAATTATTCTTTAAATTCTCATTGGCATAATGACATATTTGAAATCTTCATTGCCAGGGACCGTTATCAATATGCTGCTATTAGAATCACCAAAGGAAAATGTTACCTCCTGTGTCGATGAATTAGTTAGTCCGTCAAGTAAATAATTGACGTTAAAACCAATATCCAAGGCTGGGCCATGATAATCATTTTCAATATCTTCTTGCGCCTCTTCTTGCTCACTGTTACTGCTTATGATACGCATATTTTTTTCTGTCATTACAAAGCGCACCCCTCTGAATTTTTCATTGGACAATATTGCGGCGCGTTGTAAAGCATGGAGTATTATTTGTCGATCCAAAGTTAAATGATTAATGTAATTTGGAATAACTCTGTCGTAATCAGGAAATTTTCCATCGATAACTTTTGAAGTTAGTGTTATATCCGAAAAAGAAATTTTTACCTGTTTTTCTGCAAGTTCTAATTTTATTTTATCTTCGCTATCATTCAGCAATTTAAATAATTCACTGATAGTCTTTCTAGATAAAATAACCTCACGCTTAGTATATTCCGCATCAAGCTTTGCGCTGGTATAGGCTAATCTGTGTCCATCAGTCGCTATTAATTTCAAATGTTGGCCTTCAATGACCAGAAGAACGCCATTTAGATAATATCTAATATCTTGCTGCGCCATCGCATATTGAACTGATCCGATCAGTTTTTTCAATAATTTTTGCTCGATCTCTATCACAGTTGAGTTTTCTAATTGTTCCGTGACTTTAGGAAAATCCTGAGCGGGTAATGTTTGAAGGGTAAATTTACTTTTAGACACTTTTACCAATAAACGTGAATCAAGTATTTCCAGACTTATATTTTTATTATCCGGAAGTACACGTAGTATTTCCTGCAATTTCTTTGCTGCTACTGTTATTGATTCTTTTGTACCAGCTAATTTTTTATCTTTTATTTCTGTCGAGATTTGTATTTCAAGATCAGTTGCTAAAAAGCGAATACCTGATTCGTTTTTTTCGATTAGAACGTTAGATAAGATAGGTAGAGGTTGTTTACGCTCAACAATACCAACTACGGTTTGCAATGGTTTTAGTAAAACCTCTTTATCTATTTTTTCAATAAACATTCTTATATATCCTTAATAATAATAATACTTACGCTTAAATCTGTTAACAAGTCTATTTTATTCAATATTACAATTAGTTAGGTTTGTTTTAATACTGCTATAAAATGCAAATTGAATGTTTACAATTTGTGTATAACTTTTATAAAACATTTAAAAAAGCGAGTTATCAACAATTTATTTCAATTTATATACCGAATTACTAATTTCTTAATGTTTGATTTAATAAATTAAAATCAGAATTAAATGCCTGGTCAGTATTTCTTAACATCTCGATAGTCTTACAGGCATGTAACACGGTTGAATGATCACGGCCTCCAAAAGCATTGCCGATTTCAGGCAAACTGAGTTGAGTCAGTTCTCTTGCCAGACACATTGCCAATTGTCTTGGTCTGGCTATGGCTCTTGTTCGTTTTTTTGATAATAACTCAACCACTTTAAGTCTATAAAATTCTGCAACTGTTTTTTGTATATTTTCGATGGATACTTGTTTATTCTGAGCTGATAACAGGTCCTTTAGTGCTTCTTTTGCTGATTCTACGGTTATATTTTCTTTGTGGAATTTAGCATAAGCCAATATTCTATTCAATGCGCCTTCAAGTTCTCTTATATTTGAACGTACGTGTTTTGCTATAAAGAATGCTACATCCTCTTGTATAGGGTGATTCAGAATTATCGCTTTTTGTAACAGTATGGCTACGCGCATTTCCAGGCCAGGCGGCTCCACTGCTACTGTCAAACCACAACTAAAACGTGACGTTAATCGCGCCTCTATTCCTGAAATTTCTTTTGGAAAAGTATCGCAAGTAATAACGACTTGTTTATTCGAATCTATTAATGAATTCAGAGTGTAGAAAAACTCTTGTTGTGTGCCAGGTTTGTCTGCAATAAATTGAATGTCGTCAATCAATAGTAGATCTAGGGAGTTATAAAACTGCTTAAATTCATCAAATTTCTTGGTTTGGAATGCCCTGACAACATCTGATACATAATTTGTAGCATGAACATAACAAATTTTGGCGAGATCATTTTCTTTCTTCACCAAATTCCCAATTGATTGAAGTAAATGGGTTTTTCCTAGTCCAACACCGCCATAAATAAATAATGGGTTATACATTGTTCCAGGGAAGTTTGCGACCTGCATTGCGGCAGCATGGGCTAATTGATTTGCCTTACCAGTGACAAAGTTTTCAAATGCCAGTGAGCCATTTAATTTGCTATGATTTTTTGGTGTTTTTTGCGTATCTTGCTGAATATTTTCAGCTGGAACAAAAACACTTGAAATAGGCGTATTAGGTGAAACTGTTTTTTTGCCGACTTTAAACTCAAATCTCGGAGTTTTTTTGAAACTATTTTTTGCTAGTTTGGTAATATCAATTAAAAATCTGTCCTGAATTATTTTTAAAATGAAAGTGTTGGGTGCAGTCAGTGTAATAATGTCATCACTAACTTCACATACAAGCGGCTTGATCCAAGAGTTAAATTGTTGAGCAGGAAGATCTTTTTCAAAAGACTTTAAACATGATTCCCATAAGCTTTTGTCTGACATAATCTTCTTGCAAGTATTAAGTAATATTTTATTATTCTACAGCGTAGAGCATAAGTTATCCACAGTTAAAAAATGTTCTTGACAGAACAAGCCCAAAGTATTGTAATTGCAGGCTTTCGAAAACTTACAACAGGTCAATTATTATGAAGCGTACATACCAACCATCAGTCATCAAAAGAAAACGTACTCACGGCTTTTTAGTGCGTATGAAAACCAAAGGTGGTAGAGCCGTTATCGCTGCTCGCAGAGCAAAAGGCCGTGTCCGTTTGGCAGTTGAATAACGTTACCAATTGACGCGTTTTATATTTCCTCCTAGCCACCGAATCCGGCAACGCAGGGAATTTGAACTGGCTTTTAGCTCTAAAGCGATATCAAACAAGTGGTTTAGCATCCACGTCGTAGATAATGAACATGAAACTTCCAGGCTAGGCATGGTTGTCAGTAAAAGGATTATGCCAAAATCTGTAACACGAAATTTTGCCAAACGCCTAATTCGTGAATTGTTTAGACTCCACTCAGCTGAATTACCAGTTAAGGATTTTGTTGTTAAAGTGAGAAGACATTTAAACTCACAATCTTCAGAGGAAGCTAAACTGGCATTGTTACATCTCATGCAATCTGTCAGGGTATCGTAATGAGCGTTATCTTTATTAAATTAATTAAGACATATCAATACCTTATTAGTCCTTTTTTACAACCCTCGTGTCGTTTTACACCCAGTTGTTCACAATATGCTATTGAAGTTATTCAGCGGCATGGGGTGATACGCGGCGGCTGGTTAAGTTTCAAACGTGTGTTGCGATGCAACCCATGGCACCCTGGCGGTTATGATCCCGCGCCTTAGCCTTTTTAAGTGAAAGCCACAATGGAATTTCAGCGAATACTACTTTTGAGTATCTTTTCATTCTCAATTTTTTTATTGTGGGATGGTTGGCATCGCCAAAATCAACCCGTGCCGCAGCAGGTCATTGCCGCATCTTCTACGCCGGCTCCCTCAGCATCACTTATTGCAGACAAGACTGATAGACAGCCAGTTGGACCTGTTATTGTCAAGAAAAGTGCGCTAACAGGTGAAAATATTACTGTTACAACAGATTTTTTCAAGGCAGAGATAAGTACTGCTGGCGGAGATATTACCCAGATTGAATTGTTAAAACAATTTGACACTATTGACAAAAGCAAGCCTTTTCAATTGTTCAGACAAGATCATGAGCATACCTATATTGCACAATCAGGCTTATTAGGGCCCAATCTTCCTACTCACAATACGATATTTACTAGTGAATTTAAACAATACGCCCTCATTGATGGCAGTGATTCAATTAAGATTCGCATGCTTTCAACCGATAGTTCGGGCAGTAAGGTAAGTAAAATATTCGTATTTCATAAGAGCAGCTATATCATTGATATAGAGTATGTAATTGAAAATACGTCAAAAGAAGCAATTCAATCCTCTGCGTATTTTCAACTGGTTCGAGACAATTTTGAACCAGTTGGTAGTACAAAGTTTGTACCAACTTATACCGGACCTGCTGTTTATACTGAAAAAGACAAATTCAACAAAATTGACTTTGACAGTATAGAAAAAAACAAGGCTCACATGCCAGTGACTGCCGATAATGGCTGGGTTGGTATGCTTCAACATTATTTCGTTTCAGCCTGGATACCAGCAGGTAACACAAAGCGTGAGTTTTACGATAAAAAACTCGATAATGGTCTGTATTCTGTAGGTCTCATTCTGCCAATAGATAAAATAGCTCCTGGACAAACCGGAACAATCTCTGTCCCACTATACGTAGGACCGGCTCAAAGTAAACTGGACGACATTGCACCTGGGTTAGGTTTAACCGTTGATTATGGATTTTTAACGATTATCGCTAAACCGATATTTTGGTTGCTTTCTGCGATCCATGGATGGGTTAATAACTGGGGCTTCGCCATTATTATCTTGACTATACTGATCAAACTGGCCTTCTTCCCCTTATCAGCTGCCAGCTACCGTTCTATGGCCAAGATGCGTGTCGTGGCACCGAAACTGGCAAAAATAAAAGAACAATACAGCAATGATCGAGAGAAGCTCAATCGCGCAATGATGGATTTGTACAAGGTCGAAAAAATCAATCCTTTGGGTGGTTGCTTGCCGGTCCTGATTCAAATACCGGTATTCATTTCGTTGTACTGGTCAATTCTTGCCAGTGTTGAAATGCGTTATGCGCCCTTTATTGGCTGGATCACCGATTTATCACGCTCAGATCCTTATTACGTTTTGCCAGTAATTATGGGCGTTAGTATGTTCTTGCAAAGCAAATTGAATCCTATTCCTCCGGATCCAATGCAGGCAAAATTAATGCAAATCATGCCGGTGGCTTTCAGTGTGATATTTTTCTTCTTCCCTGCGGGCTTGGTACTGTATTCAGTTGTTAACAATATTCTATCTATCGCACAACAGTGGTATATCACCCGTAACATAGAGGCCGCAGTCAAAGGTGTTGCCAAAATCTGACAGTATCGCAGCCATTGCGACTGCCCCGGGACGAGGCGGTATTGGCGTTGTACGTATCTCCGGCATCAATATAGGTAAAGTTGCTGCTGGTGTAATCGGAGTTTTGCCCAATCCGCGTAAAGCGGTTTTGACGCAATTTTACGATGAAGCGGGGGAGGTCATAGATCAAGGCATTGCGATCTATTTTCCTGCACCCCACTCCTATACTGGAGAAGATGTCCTTGAGTTGCAAGGCCATGGCGGACCGGCCATTCTTCAGCTACTCCTCCAACGATGTTTAAACATGGGTACTCGTCTGGCTCTTCCAGGAGAGTTCACCCAACGCGCTTATCTCAATAACAAATTAGATTTGGCTCAGGCTGAAAGCGTTGCTGATCTTATCGATTCCAGTACTGCGCAAGCAGCCAAATCAGCGATGCGATCCCTGCTAGGCGATTTTTCCAGAATTATTCATGAATTATTAGCCCAACTGATTGATCTACGCATGCTGGTTGAAGCGATGCTTGATTTTCCTGAGGAGGAGCTAGAGCAACTGGATATTTCGAGGAAAGAATCTAAGCTCAACATCATTAAGTCCAAATTGGTAAACACTTTAGCAATGGCGCAACAGGGGAGTTTGCTACGAGAAGGTGCGCATGTTGCCTTAATTGGCCAACCCAATGTAGGTAAGTCCAGTTTACTCAATTGCTTAAGCGGGGAAGACATCGCGCTGGTCAGCGACATTCCAGGCACGACACGGGATGTCATTAGACAATCCATACAGCTTAACGGCATACCTCTGCACATTATCGATACTGCAGGTTTAAGAGATGCCGTTGATATTGTAGAGCGACTGGGCATTGAACGTACCCGAAGCACCATTGCAAGGGTGGATGTCATTTTATTCATGCTGGATGCCAAATACGGCTTTACAGACGAAGACAAAAAAATACTGCAGGAATTACCGAAAGCAACCCCTCGGTTGTTTATCATTAATAAAATAGATCTAAAACTGACCGAAGCAGATTTCACTAGTTTAAATGAAAAGGATTGCGTCTATCTATCTGCCAAAACGGGTGAGGGCATATCTGAGCTCAAGGAAAAACTACTGTTATTAATTGGCTGGCACCAGGAGGCAGGTGTATTTATGGCGCGCGAGAGGCATGTGCGCGCACTAATACAGGCGTTAGAGCACACAAACAATGCGGGTAAAGAATTATCACGCGCAGAGTTTTTTGCCGAGGAACTCAGGCTGGCACAGGAGTCATTGAATACCATTACCGGCGAATTTACCTCTGATGATTTACTTGGAGAAATATTTAGTCGTTTCTGTATCGGCAAATAGCGTCAAATATGTTTCACGTGGAACATAAATCGGTTGGAATTTCGTGTCGTTGATTGATTTGTTGTATCATGCGAGGCTAGATTAAGGATTTTCCCGATGAATTATCTTAAAGAATATGAAGTTATTGTTGTTGGTGGTGGCCATGCAGGTACCGAGGCGGCACTGGCAAGCGCGCGTATGGGCCGCACTACGCTACTGTTAACTCATAATATTGAGACTTTAGGTATGATGTCATGCAATCCGTCGATTGGCGGTATTGGTAAAGGTCATTTGGTCAAGGAGCTCGATGCCATGGGTGGAGCTATGGCGGCGGCTACAGATGAGGCTGGTATTCAATTTAGAATTTTGAATTCCTCAAAAGGTCCTGCAGTAAGGGCGACGCGAGCTCAGGCAGATCGGGCGCTGTACAAACAGGCAATTCGTGGACGCCTGGAAAACCAGAAAAATTTATGGATCTTCCAGCAAGCGGTAGACGACTTGCTGCTTGACGGTGATCAAGTGTCGGGTGTTGTTACACAGTTGGGTTTAAGTTTCAATGCAAAAAGTGTAGTACTAACGACGGGCACATTTCTTTGCGGGTTGGTACATATCGGTTTAACAAACTATCAGGCCGGGCGCGCAGGCGATCCTCCGTCAGTGAGCCTGTCACATCGTCTGAGAGAGTTAAATCTGCCGATTGGCAGGTTGAAAACGGGCACGCCTCCGCGTATAGATGGCCGCTCAATAGATTACTCCGTTATGCTGGAACAACCGGGAGATACCCCTGTGCCAGTGTTTTCCTTTATGGGAAAAGCAGAACAACACCCACAGCAGCTACCATGCTGGATAACGCAAACGAATACCAAAACTCACGATATTATTCGAGGAGGGTTGGATCGATCACCATTGTTCACCGGCGTGATAGAGGGAGTGGGGCCGAGATACTGCCCTTCTATAGAAGATAAAATCACACGGTTTGCAGATAAAGAAAGTCATCAAATATTCATTGAACCCGAAGGTCTTCATACCCATGAAGTTTACCCAAATGGTATATCAACTAGCCTGCCATTCGATATTCAATTGGCGTTAGTGCGCTCTATAAAAGGCATGGAAAATGCGCATATCACTCGACCGGGATATGCAATTGAGTATGACTATTTTGATCCGCGCGGCCTGAAAAAATCACTGGAAACAAAAGCGATTAATGGATTGTTCTTTGCGGGGCAGATCAATGGGACAACAGGCTACGAAGAGGCTGCTGCGCAAGGGTTGTTGGCGGGATTAAATGCGGCCAGATATGTTCGCAATGAAGCATCGTGGACACCGCGTAGAGATGAGGCTTATCTCGGTGTACTGGTAGATGATCTGATTACCAGGGGTGTAACCGAGCCCTATCGTATGTTTACCAGTCGCGCAGAATACAGGTTGCAGCTGCGTGAAGATAATGCAGATTTAAGACTGACAGAAATTGCCTATGGTTTGGGTATGGTCGATGAAGAGCGGTGGGCAACATTTGATCGAAAACGTGAAGCAATTGCAAATGAACAAGAGCGATTAAAAAGTATCTGGGTAAATCCAGGCGTACTAGCGCAAGCAGATGCAGAGCGTGTGTTAGGTAAAGGAATTGAACGTGAATATACCTTGCATGAGTTGCTACGACGTCCAGATGTCAATTATGCTGGCTTGATGAGTTTGCCCTGTGCAGGTCAGGGTGTTTCGGATTTCCAGGTTTCTGAGCAAGTAGAAATTCAGGCAAAATACCAAGGCTACATTACCCGTCAAAAAGATGAAATATCTAGGCAGGAAAACTATGAAAATACACTGCTTCCTGAAAAAATGGACTACCGAGTAGTGCGCGGTTTATCCATCGAAGCCCAACAAAAGCTTAATTTGCATCAACCGGAAACAATGGGGCAGGCAGCCAGAATATCGGGTATGACCCCGGCTGCTATTTCATTATTATTGGTGCATTTAAAACGTGGCTTTAAACAAGAAGAAAGTGGAAATGAAGCACTAGAATCAGTAGAAAAAAGCGCATGAATTTATCAACCGAGTTGACATCAGGCATTGTTAGCCTGGGAGTGGAATTAAGCCAGGAAACGCAACAACAATTGATGAGTTACCTGAAGTTGCTGCAAAAATGGAATAAGGTATATAACCTGACAGCAATTAGAGATGCAGAACAAATGATAAGCTATCATTTGCTGGATAGTTTGGCCGTGTTGCCCTACCTTTGGCCGGGACGTTGGCTGGATGTGGGTTGTGGCGCAGGATTGCCGGGAATGGTGTTGGCAATTGCACGTCCGCAATGGCAATTTACCTTGGTAGATAGTAATAGCAAGAAAACAAGTTTTGTACAGCAGGCAACAATAGAACTTGGATTGCAGAATGTGAAGGTGCAGTGTGCCCGAGTTGAAGAGTTAAGCACACAGGGGAAGTTCGACGGAATTATTTCTCGAGCCTTTGCAGAAACAGAAGATTTCATCAGGCTAACGCGGCATTTAATCGCACCAAAAGGCCGTTGGGCAGCAATGAAGGGGGCACCAGACCAAGAGTTGCAGCGCTTGTCAGGTGATATTGAAGTGGAGCGTATCATTCCATTAAAAATTGCGGGTGTGGATGCTGCGCGTTGTCTGGTTATTTTGAAAGAGAAATAAATGGCAAAAGTATTGGCAATTACCAATCAAAAAGGTGGTGTGGGTAAAACCACTACCACGGTTAATCTGGCGGCCAGTCTGGCCGCTGCGAAAAAACGTGTATTGCTGATTGATCTGGACCCGCAAGGCAATGCAACCATGGGCAGTGCCATCAACAAAGCCAGCTTGGCTATAACTGTGTATGAAGTCCTGATTGGTACAAAAAGTGTGCGAGAAGCGCGGATTTATTCGGAAGCAGGTAAGTATGACATCTTGCCGGCAAACAGAGAGCTGGCCGGCGCAGAAATAGAGTTGGTTGATATTGATAACCGTGAAACCAGATTGAAGGTTGCACTGGATGTGGTCCAAGATGATTATGATTTTATCTTGATAGATTGTCCACCGGCTCTGAATCTGTTAACACTTAACGGTTTGTGTGCTGCCAAATCAGTCATGATACCGATGCAGTGTGAATATTACGCGCTGGAGGGCCTGAGTGATTTGGTCAATACAATACGTAAAGTACGTTCAAATTTAAATGTCGATCTTGAAATAGAAGGACTGTTACGGACAATGTATGACCCACGTAACAGTTTGGCGCAACAGGTATCGGATCAACTGCTCAAACATTTTGGCGATAAAGTTTATCGTACCGTCATTCCAAGAAATGTACGCCTGGCTGAAGCGCCGAGTTTCGGCTTGCCAGCCTTGTACCACGACCGCGACTCAAGGGGTACACAGGCTTATCTGGCATTGGCAGGTGAGTTGATGAACAACGCGGCTGTTGCAGAACCCATTTAAATCGTCTCATCAAAATACACAGGAAAATAATATGGCAAAGCCAAGCAGAGGTTTAGGGCGTGGATTAGATGCATTGTTGGCAAGCAACAGTGATAGCGACAATAGAAGCAATGATACCTTGCGTGACTTGAAGGTAACGCAACTGAGACCAGGGAAATACCAGCCGCGCAGCCATATGGACGAGGTGGCGCTAAATGAATTGGCGGCATCCATAAAATCACAGGGCGTCATTCAGCCTATATTAACGCGAGAATTGGCCGATGGCGGTTTTGAAATCATTGCAGGTGAGAGGCGTTGGCGCGCAGCTAAATTGGCAGGTCTGGATTTTGTACCGGTATTGGTACGCAAGGTTGAAGATAATGCCGCCTTGGCGATGGCGCTGATTGAAAACATACAGCGAGAAAATTTAAATCCTCTGGAAGAAGCGGTTGGCATACAACGATTAATCGATGAATTTTTAATGTCGCATCAGACTGCAGCTGATGCTGTAGGCCGTTCGCGCAGCGCGACCACCAATCTGTTACGTTTGCTCAAGTTACCGCAAACCATCCAGGATATGGTGATGGAAAATAAACTTGATATGGGCCATGCAAGAGCGTTGCTGGCTCTTGAGGGCGCGCAACAAATTGCTGCCGCAAATAAAATAGTTGCAGATGGTCTGTCAGTCAGAGAAGCAGAAAAGCTAGTACAACATATTCTGAATCCTCAGCCCGTACATGTAAAAGATAAACCGGATAGAGATATTATGAATTTACAGGAAGAGCTGGCACAACGCATTGGAACAAGCGTACAAATTAAAGTTGGTAATAAAGGCATGGGCAAGTTGGTCATCGATTACAGCAGCCATGATCATTTGGCCGAGTTGATTGCTCGCCTGCATTAAAGATACATAAGATACTAAATATTCAGGCCGACTTTCATATTGACAGCTATTTAATATGTTGCTAATATTGCGAATTGAGTTTGAAAAGTACAATGCGCGCTGAATTTGCACGTTTATTAGGCCTGCAATTCCTGATAGTAATAGTCGGTGCAGCCCTGGCGTACTTGGCTGCCGATCTACCAGCAGTAAAATCGATTGTGTACGGAAACTTGGTTGCCTTAATTGGATCGTTGTTGCTCGCTTGGCGTTATGGGCGGGGACAGCGGCAATCCGAAGCGGCTTGGGTGCTGCGCCACGCCTACAAAACTGCAATAGAGCGTTTTGTATGGACGATATTTTTACTGACTTTGGGATTTAAATTTTTAGGACTATCACCTTCGTGGTTGCTGGTGGGGTTTGTGATGGGGCAGGCGGCTTGGCTGTTTGCCCCAATTTGGATGAAATTGAGAACGCAATATGACAAGTGAAGCGATAACCTCTGCAGATTATATTAGGCACCACCTGCAAAACCTGACCTGTGGAATACATGAAGGTCAAATTCATTGTGCGCATACGGCTGAAGAAGCTAAAGAAATGGGTTTTTGGGCGCTCAATGTAGATACATTTGCGGTTTCATTGGTGTTGGGCCTGGTATTTTTAATATTCTTTTATCGTGTCGGTCAAACTGCGAAAAAAGGCGTGCCGAGTGGTGCGCAAAATTTTGTTGAATGGATTATAGAATTCATAGATAACAGCGTACGTGGCTCATTCACTGGTCGCAGTGCACTTGTGGCGCCATTGGCAATGACGGTCTTTCTGTGGATCTTCCTGATGAACTTGATGGATCTGATTCCGGTGGATTACGTTCCTTACTTGGCATTGTCACTGGGGTTGGGTCACTTCAAAGTGGTTCCCTCTACCGATCCAAATGCAACTATCGGCATGTCGCTCGGCGTATTCTTTTTGGTGGTCTTCTATAGCATCAAGATGAAAGGCTTCGGCGGATTTGTGGGTGAGCTGGCATTGATGCCATTCCAAAGTAAAAATAAATTAGTGCAAGTTGTGTTTATGCCAGTCAACCTGTTACTGGAAGGGGTGAACCTGATAGCAAAGCCAGTATCCCTGGCATTGCGTCTCTTCGGTAATATGTACGCAGGCGAAATGATTTTCATACTGATCGCATTGTTACCCTTTTATGCACAGTGGACATTGTCCTTGCCATGGGCGATCTTCCATATTCTGATTGTTACATTGCAGGCATTTATATTTATGACGCTGACTATTGTCTATCTGGACATGGCGCATCAAGAACATCACTAATTGAATTTTTTAGCAGTACAAATTAACTTAAAATTTTAAAACTAGGAGAATTAAAGATGGAACTCGCAACCCCACTGTTGTACATCGCCGGCGCTTTGATGATGGGACTTGGTGCACTTGGTGCTTCAATTGGTATTGGTATTTTGGGTGGTCGTTTTCTGGAAGGCGCAGCTCGCCAGCCTGAATTGATCCCAATGCTGCGTACACAGTTTTTCGTGGTAATGGGCTTGGTTGACGCGGTGCCGATGATTGCTGTTGGTTTGGCAATGTACGTGCTGTTCGCTGTAGCCAAGTAAATCAGGCGTAAGCTTTCTTAAATAAACAAGTAAAGGTCTTTGCATGAACATTAATGCGACCCTTCTCGGCCAGACGATCATGTTTGCTATGTTCGTTTGGTTCTGTATGAAGTTTGTATGGCCGCCAATTATGGCGGCACTGGATGAGCGCAAGAAGCAAATTGCCGATGGTTTGGCGGCCGCAGAGCGTGGTAAGCATGATCTGGAATTGGCTGCACACCGCTCAGCTGACATTATTCGTGAAGCCAAAGGTAAGGCTGCTGAAATAATTGCGCAAAGTGATAAGCGTGCAACCGAAATCGTTGAGGCAGCTAAAGAGCAGGCGCATGTGGAGAGTGAGCGCATTGTTACTGTTGCCAAGGCAGAGGTTGAGCAAGAAGTATTCCGTGCGAAAGAACAATTGCGCCTGCAGGTATCTGCCGTTGCATTGGCCGGAGCCGGAAAAATCTTGGGTCGTGAAATTGATGCGAAAGCACATAACGATCTGCTTGAAAAATTAGTTGCGGAAATTTAACAGCCATGTCTGAAGCAATCACAATAGCTCGTCCGTATGTCCTCGCTGCATTTGATCAGGCGCGCAAAAGCAATGATTTAAAAGGCTGGTCAGAGGTTTTGCAGATGGCAAGCAGTGCAGTAGAAAATGAACAAATGCGCACACTCATTTTGAATCCGCGCGTGCAAAAATCACAACTGCAGGATTTATTCCTGGCGCTGTGTGGCGGGGATAAACTGAACAAGCATGTGAACAATTTCTTTAAAATTCTGGTTGAAGCTGGACGTCTTATTTTGTTGCCAGAAATTGCAGCTATGTTTGAAGTCATGCGCACCGAAGCTGAAAAAAGCGTAGATGTCGTCGTTACCTCCGCATTTGATTTGAATGATACGCAGAAACAAAAAATAACAGCCGCGATGAAAAAACGCTTGGGTCGTGAAATCAAGCTTAATTGTGAGACTAACCCGAAGCTGCTGGGCGGAATAGTGATCCGTGCCGGAGATAAGGTTATCGACGGTTCAGCTCGCACACACCTGACCGAATTGGCCAATGCGCTCGCTTGATAATAGATATATTGAAATAAGGAAAAGCAGATGAAGCTCAACCCTTCTGAAATTAGTAATTTGATACGTAGTCGCATTGAAAACTTCGAGGCGCTGACAGAAGCACGCACCGAAGGTACCGTAGTCAGTGTAAGTGACGGTATTGTGCGTATACATGGTCTCTCAGACGTTATGCAGGGTGAAATGCTGGAATTTCCCGGCAATACATTTGGCCTGGCACTTAACCTGGAACGTGATTCAGTCGGCGCAGTTGTGCTGGGTGAATACGAGCATATCAGTGAGGGCGACACCGTTAAATGTACCGGCAAGATTCTGGAAGTACCAGTAGGTCCTGAATTGCGTGGCCGTGTTGTCAACGCACTTGGCCAGCCTATAGATGGCAAAGGTCCGATCAATGCCAAGATGACCGACAAAATTGAAAAAGTCGCACCAGGTGTGATGGCGCGTAAGTCGGTAGACCAGCCTGTGCAAACCGGTTTGAAGTCCATTGACTCTATGGTTCCTATCGGCCGTGGTCAGCGTGAGTTAATCATTGGCGATCGCCAAACCGGCAAGAGCGCGGTAGCGATTGACGCGATTATCAACCAGAAGGGCCAGAACATGACTTGCGTATACGTGGCGATCGGTCAAAAAGCATCGACCATTGCTACCGTTGTACGCAAGCTGGAAGAGCACGGCGCGCTGGGTTACACCATTGTTGTTGTAGCTTCCGCATCTGATTCCGCAGCGATGCAATTCCTCGCACCTTATTCCGGTTGCACCATGGGTGAATACTTCCGTGACCGTGGCGAAGATGCATTGATTGTTTATGATGACTTGACCAAACAAGCTTGGGCATATCGTCAAATCTCCCTGTTGCTACGTCGCCCACCCGGTCGCGAAGCTTACCCCGGAGACGTTTTCTACCTGCACTCCCGTCTGCTTGAGCGTGCCGCTCGCGTTAACGCTGAGTACGTGGAAGAATTCACCAAGGGTGCGGTAAAAGGAAAAACGGGTTCATTGACTGCGTTGCCAGTGATTGAAACGGCAGCCGGTGACGTTTCTGCTTTCGTACCAACCAACGTAATTTCGATTACCGACGGACAGATCTTCCTTGACGTTGACTTGTTCAACTCAGGCGTTCGTCCTGCAATCAACGCCGGTATTTCAGTATCGCGAGTTGGTGGTGCGGCACAAACCAAAGTAATCAAAAAGCTCGGTGGTGGTGTACGTTTGGCCTTGGCTCAATATCGTGAATTGGCCGCGTTTGCAGCATTCGCTTCCGACCTCGACGAAATTACACGCAAACAGCTAGATCGCGGTAAATTGGTAACCGAGCTGATGAAACAGCTGCAATTCTCCCCGATGTCAGTGGGTGAAATGGCCGTTACGCTGTTTGCAGTGAACAAGGGTTATTTTGATGATGTTGAAGTAAAGAAAGCATTGGCGTTTGAATCCGCATTGCAAGCTTATCTCAAATCAAAAAATAAAGATTTGCTGGATACAATCAATACTACGACTGACTTGAACGCTGACAACGAAAAACTTTTGTCGACAGCAATTGAAACATTTAAGTCCACCGCAGTTTACTAAGCGGGGTTTATCATGGCAGGCAGTAAAGAGATACGCACCAAAATCAAGAGTGTAGAAAATACACGCAAGATTACACGCGCCATGGAAATGGTCGCGGCGGCCAAGATGCGCAAATCACAGCAACGTATGCGAGCTGCGCGTCCTTACGCTGAAAAAATACGTAAAGTAGCGGCGCATTTATCACTCGCAAATTCGGAATATGGCCATCCATATCTGGTTAAACGCGAGGCTGTCAAAAATGTAGGCATTATCGTTATTACATCAGACAAAGGTTTGTGCGGTGGATTAAACACCAACGTACTGCGTTTGGTGTTGGCGCAGATGAAACAGTTTGAAGCCAAAGGTACCGGTATACGAGTTACGCCCATAGGCAACAAGGGCTATAGCTTCATGAATCGTATTGGCGCACAGATCAAGTCTCATATGATCGGATTGGGCGACACCCTACGTGTTGAAAGCTTGATTGGCGCAGTTAAAGTGATGCTTGATGCTTATGTGGCAGGCGAAATCGATGCTATCTACATTAGTTACAATCACTTTGTAAATACCATGAAGCAAGAGCCGGTATTTGAACAGTTGTTACCATTGTCAGGCGAAGAACTAAGTCAGGAAAGCCAAGGCAAGTGGGATTACATATATGAACCCGATGCCCAAGCGGTAATTGATGAATTGCTGCTCAGATATGTGGAGTCATTGGTATATACGGCAGTATCGGAAAACCAGGCTTCCGAACAGAGCGCGCGTATGGTTGCGATGAAAGCCGCATCCGAAAATGCGAAAGCGGTGATAGGTGAGCTTAAGCTGATTTATAACAAAGCACGTCAGGCTGCGATTACAAAGGAAATTTCCGAAATCGTCAGCGGGGCAGCGGCGGTAAGTTAAGGCGCGCGACATGTGTTGCGCCAGTTTGAACAGAATTAAATTATAAAGCGGGGAATCTTAAAATGAGTCAAGGCAAGATTGTTCAGTGTATCGGTGCGGTGGTAGACGTTGAGTTTCCACGTGATCAGATGCCCAAGGTGTACGATGCGCTGAAGGTACAAGTAGATGCGACTTCAGTTGCAGAGCAGGATCTGACACTGGAAGTTCAACAACAAATTGGTGATGGCGTCGTACGTACGATTGCCATGGGTACAACCGACGGCTTGCGTCGTGGCATGGCAGTAGTCAATACAAACAGCCAGATCTCAGTGCCTGTTGGTACGGGTACGCTAGGCCGTATCATGGACGTGCTGGGTCGCCCAATCGACGGAGCAGGCAAAATTGCTGGTGATGAACGCCGCTCGATTCACCAGAAAGCGCCTAAGTTTGACGAGCTTTCCCCATCTACAGATTTGCTGGAAACAGGCATCAAGGTTATTGACCTGGTTTGCCCGTTTGCCAAAGGTGGTAAGGTTGGTCTGTTCGGTGGTGCGGGTGTAGGCAAGACCGTTAACATGATGGAACTGATCAACAATATTGCGAAACAGCACTCAGGTTTGTCAGTGTTCGCAGGTGTAGGTGAACGTACTCGTGAGGGTAACGACTTCTACCACGAAATGAAAGACTCCAACGTGCTGGACAAGGTTGCGATGGTGTTTGGCCAGATGAACGAGCCACCCGGTAACCGTCTGCGCGTTGCGCTCTCAGGTTTGACCATGGCGGAAAAATTTCGTGACGAAGGTCGTGACATTTTGTTCTTCGTTGATAACATCTACCGTTATACCTTGGCCGGAACTGAAGTATCTGCGCTGCTGGGTCGTATGCCATCTGCGGTGGGTTACCAGCCTACACTGGCTGAAGAAATGGGTCGTCTGCAGGAACGTATTGCTTCTACCAAAGTGGGCTCGATTACATCGATTCAAGCGGTTTACGTACCAGCGGATGACTTGACCGACCCGTCTCCAGCGACAACCTTCTTGCACCTGGACTCAACTGTTGTTCTGTCACGTGACATCGCCTCTCTGGGTATTTACCCAGCGGTTGACCCACTGGACTCAACATCACGCCAGCTCGATCCTTTGGTTGTGGGCGAAGAGCATTACTCAGTTGCACAGGGCGTACAACAAACTTTACAGCGTTACAAAGAATTGCGCGACATTATCGCGATTCTGGGTATGGACGAATTGGCACCTGAAGATAAACTGACTGTTGCGCGTGCGCGTAAGATTCAGCGTTTCCTGTCCCAGCCATTCCACGTTGCTGAAGTATTTACCGGTAGCCCAGGTAAGTATGTAACCCTGAAAGAGACCATCAAGGGCTTCAAGGGAATTATCAATGGTGATTACGATCATCTGCCAGAACAGGCTTTCTATATGGTCGGTTCAATTGACGAAGCGATAGCAAAAGCCGCTACGCTCTAAGGAATTAATTATGGCAATGACTGTTCAAGTAGACGTAGTAAGTGCGGAAGAATCAATTTTTTCCGGCCTTGCCGAGGTCATCATCGTTCCAGGTGTCGCCGGTGAGCTGGGGATTTATCCTCGCCACTCGCCGTTGTTGACCCGTATCAAGCCAGGTTCAGTACGTCTCAAATTGCCTGATCAAAGTGAAGATACCTTGATCTATGTGTCAGGCGGCATGCTGGAAGTACAGCCATTTGCAGTTACCATTTTGGCGGATACAGCGATTCGAGGTGCTGATCTTGACGAAGCACGTGCGCTAGAAGCAAAACGGGAGGCTGAAGAAGCGATGAAAAATCGTACTTCAGATATCGATTATGCTGGTGCCCAAGCTGAGTTGGCCGAAGCCATTGCACAACTGGCCGCGATACACAGATTGCGTCACAAAAATCCGCACTAATCAAAGCAATAGCGCATCAAGGAAAACGGCTTAGGCCGTTTTTTTTGTTTATACTTCCATATGGTGTAAATTCCGGGAAAAGTAACATGCTCAATATCGTCATACTGGCAGCAGGTAAGGGTACTCGCATGCATTCAGACAAACCTAAAGTCCTGCATGGACTGGCTGGTCGTTCACTGTTGCAGCATGTGATGGATACCGCGACCCAACTTACGCCTGTATGCACCTGCGTAATCTATGGCCATGGCGGGGATGCCGTACCGCAGGCGATGGCCAAATATGCTGCCAGTTTTGTCTTGCAAGAGCCGCAGTTGGGCACGGGTCACGCTGTACAGCAGGCATTACCTCACTTGAAAGATAACAGCACAACATTGGTGCTTTATGGTGATGTGCCCCTTATTCAAAGCCACACTTTAAAGCTGTTATTACACAAGCCGGAAGCCTTAAACCTGCTCACGCTCAATATGGATAATCCAACGGGATATGGACGCATCATTCGCGATAGCGCAGGCAAAGTGATCAGCATTGTAGAAGAGAAAGATGCCACGCCAGCACAGCGAGCAGTTACTGAAATCAATACGGGAATTTTGGCTGCGCCTACACAATTATTGCGTGTCTGGCTAAATAATTTGCAGAATAATAATTCGCAAGGTGAGTACTATCTAACCGATATCGTAGCGATGGCGGTGAAGCAGGGTGTTGAAGTAAGCACTTCGCAACCCAGGAATTACTGGGAAGTGATGGGCGTTAACAGCAAAGTACAACTAGCTGAATTAGAAAGACTATGGCAAGCAGAGCAGGCACTTCAATTGTTGCAGCAAGGGGTCACACTCGCTGATCCAGCGCGCATTGATGTGCGCGGTAAGTTAGTGTGTGGTCGCGATGTTGAGATTGATGTCGGGTGTATATTTGAGGGTGAAGTACATTTGGGCAGCAAGGTAAAAGTAGGTGCCTACACAATAGTGCGTGAGTCAAAAATAGAAGCGGGGACACACATTGCCCCGTTCAGCCATATTGATTCAGCCAGTATTGGTGAAAATTGCAGCATCGGTCCCTATGCCCGCATACGACCCGGAACACAATTGCACAATGATGTGCATGTGGGTAATTTTGTTGAGATTAAAAATAGCGAAATTAAAACGGGCAGCAAGGCAAACCACCTGAGTTATATCGGTGACAGTACCGTTGGCAGTCGGGTCAATGTGGGTGCGGGCACGATCACCTGCAATTACGATGGCGTGAATAAACACCGCACGATAATTGAAGACGATGTGTTTATTGGTTCAGATACACAATTGATAGCACCCGTTACCGTTAAGCGCGGCAGTACGATAGGCGCCGGTTCAACAATTACGCGCGACACGCCGGAAAATGCGCTGACCCTGTCACGCGCAAAGCAATTGACTGTAGCGGGTTGGCAACGACCAACCAAGCAGAAAAAATAACAAGATTACGAATTTCGGGCAGGCTTTAAGAAACAATTTTAACTGACAGGAAAATAAATTATGTGCGGTATTGTTGGTGCGGTTGCAAAACGAAATGTGGTGCCGATCTTGCTCCAGGGTCTGCAGAGGCTCGAGTACCGCGGCTATGATTCCGCAGGGCTGGTTGTCGTTAATCAGGCGAAACTTGAACGTGCGCGCAGCACTGGCCGTGTTGTTGAGCTTACCCAGAGAAGTGCCGCTATAACCGGTCATCTCGGCATAGCCCACACCCGTTGGGCAACACATGGTGTACCAAGCGAGCGCAATGCGCATCCCCATATGAGCGATGAATTGATCGCCGTTGTGCATAACGGCATCATAGAAAATTACGAAGAATTGCGTACAGACCTGACAGCGCAAGGGTATGTGTTTACTTCAGATACCGATACAGAGGTAATCGCGCACCTTGTGCACAGTTTCTATAAAAAAGGCGCAAGTTTACTGCATGCGACACAGTCTTCTTTGGCCAAACTAATTGGCGCTTATGCGATTGGCGTTGTTGCAGCCAACAATCCAGAACAACTCATTTGTGCACGTAAAGGCAGCCCCTTGTTGCTGGGGATAGGCGAGAATGAAAATTTCATCGCGTCAGATATGTCAGCTTTGCTGGCCGTTACCAAGAATGTAGTGTATCTGGAAGAAGGGGATGTTGCAGAAATTGGTATCGACACTTATCGTGTATTCGATGCACAGGGTAAAGCAGTACAACGGCAGATGCACGTTAGTGAGCTGACTAACGATAGTGTTGAGCTGGGTGAATATCGTCACTACATGCTCAAGGAAATCTACGAACAACCCCAGGCGCTTGCCAATACCTTGGAAGCTGTCTGCAACAGTCAATCACTGGTTCCCGGTATCTTTGGAGCTGAAGCCGCCGCTTCATTTAGTCAAATCGACAGCATTTTAATACTGGCCTGCGGTACCAGCCACAATTCCGGTCTGGTTGCGCGTAACTGGCTGGAAGAAATTGCCGGCATACCGTGCAATGTAGAAATTGCCAGCGAGTATCGTTATCGTGTCAGCGTAGCGAATCCAAAAACTTTAGTAGTAACCATTTCACAATCGGGTGAGACGGCAGACACACTTGCTGCACTGAATCATGCCAAGGCTAATGGACATCAACATACCCTTGCAATATGTAACGTGCCTGAAAGCGCAATCATCCGGCAATCCAAGCTACGTTTCTTGACCCGCGCCGGCCCGGAGATTGGTGTTGCCTCAACCAAGGCGTTTACCACCCAACTGGCAGGTTTGTTTCTGCTCACACTGGTGCTGGCGAAACTACGCGGCAAGTTAACTTCCAAACAAGAGCAACAACACCTGCATGATTTGCGGCATCTGCCCAGTGCGGTGCAAGCCGTGTTGAATCTGGACACGTCCATCAGCAAACTGGCTGAAAAATTTGCCAATAAGCATCATGCCTTGTTTTTAGGACGTGGCTTGCATTACCCGATTGCACTTGAAGGCGCACTGAAATTAAAGGAAATTTCTTATATCCATGCCGAAGCCTACCCGGCAGGAGAGTTGAAACATGGTCCTTTGGCATTGGTAGACAAGGATATGCCTGTTATCGCAGTTGCCCCTAACGATACCCTGTTGGAAAAACTCAAATCCAATTTGCAAGAAGTGCGAGCGCGCGGCGGAGAACTGTTCGTGTTCGCCGATGCAAATACCCGCATGCAATCTTCCGATGGGGTTTCGGTTATGCAAATGCCCGAACATGCAGGCTTTCTGAGTCCTATTCTGCATACCATCCCTTTACAGCTGCTGGCATATTACGTGGCACTGCAAAAGGGAACCGATGTAGACAAACCACGTAATTTGGCAAAATCAGTCACTGTAGAGTAACCGGTAATTCGGCGAAGTCAGTAACAGTGAAAGAGTATGAGCTGAAATACCGGAAAGCGTGGATTTTCTACTAAAGTAAATAAAAATATTTCCGATAACAATCAACAGTAATAGCCCGATTTCAACGCATCGTGCAAGAAATTATTTGTCGCTCAGGTGCGCGTTCACCTGAATTCGAGGACAAACAGATGGCGGTCATAGCCGTATTTAATCAAAAGGGCGGGGTTGGTAAAACCACCACCTGCCTGAATGTAGCCGCCGTACTCGCTAAGGCTAAACGCCATCCTATTGTGCTGGATATGGATCCGCAGGGGCATCTGAGTATTGCCTGCGGCCTGAAAAATGGCACCTCACCCGAACTCAATATGGCCGCATTTTTTGAGCAAAAAGTTCCCTTGGCCAAATTGTTGCGCGACACACCGGCTGGCTGGCAGATAATCGCCTCGTCGCTAGAGTTGGCTAAAATTGATGCAACCTATGGCTCAGACCCCAAGGCGGCGACCTTGCTTAAACAAGGCCTGAAAGAAGAACTGGCACTAACAGGCGCACCAATACTGATTGATTGTTGCCCGATGATGGGCGTGCTCACACTTAATGCATTACTCGCGGCTGATCGTGTGCTGATTCCTGTGTCCGCAGATTTTCTTTCATTGCAAGGCGTGTACAGACTGGACGCGGCGTTAAATGTGCTGGAAAAAAGACTCAACCGAACATTCGAACGCCGCATCGTGGTTACCCGTTTTGACTCACGCCGCAAGCTGGCCTACGATATCTTCGACAAGGTGAAAGATCGTTATGGAGACCTGGTTTGCAATACACGCATCAGTGAAAACGTCGCACTTGCCACCAGCCCTATGCACGGACTGGATGTGTTTGCCTATGGCCCAAATACCCTGGGGGCGGCAGATTACATGGCGCTGACGGTGGAGTTAATGAAGAGTGGATTTTTTGATATACCAAAAGCCGACTAAAAAACGAAAACGCATTTTTAAGTTTTTGACCTGGCTATACTCGGCGCATTGCAATTGGCTCGTTTTGAAGTTTCACTATTTCGAGCGGAACGATCAATTGAAGTAGGTTCTACACCGCGTTTGCACATAAAATCAGAAGCATCAGCTTTACGAAAGAACTCAGCATAATCCGTCGCATTTTTCCCCATTTTATCGATGATGCTAACACTGGCACCCATTGAGATGAGCAGCTCCATCATAGGAATGTTGCCATTTTCAGCCGCCATCATTAGCGGGGTTTCACCTCTCCTTGCGTTGACGCCGATGTTGGGATTTGCACCGCCTACAAGTAATGTTCGGGCAAGCTCAATATTATCCTTTTTAACTGCGTGATGCAGAGCATTGTACCAACCTCCAACTTGCGTATCTGGATCACTGCCGGACTCAAGTAGACGCCGAGTTGCATCAATATTTCCGTGGTATGCAGCGAGTGACATTGCAGTGTAAGCATTGCCTGTACTGGAATCGCGGTGCACGCCTTGTTCAGCAAGTTCCATTGCCAAATCACCATAACCGCTAATGGCAGCGGCGTTATAGGCACTGTAACCGGTTTTGCTTTTCATGTTTTTATCGGCGCCCAGCGAAAGCAATTCGCGCACACTTTGGACATCTCCATTTCCTGCTGCGTAAACCAAAGCAGGCTCATCCGAATAATCACCCGGTGTCACGTTTACATCTACTCCAGCCATAACAAGGGGGCTGAGAGCGGCAGGCATTGATTCAGCAATCGCTATGTCAAGCCAGGTAGCATCATGACTCGGATTATTAAGAATTTCATGTCTTCCCCATGGGGTATTTAAGCGGGCAACCAGCGCATCAGGGCAGCGTGCAGTAATACTGTCACGCAAGGATAAAATTTGTGTGCAGGGATCAGGCGCATAGGCTTGAAAGTGCGCAGCTTTTGCCAGAAACCAGGATGAAGTAAAACTCATCAGGCTGAAAGTACTACCGTCTTTTACAATACATTTGGCTTCTATTGCCAAGCGGGACTTCCATGGTTTACTAGCCAGGGGTGCCGCTATAGAAAATGACCAATCACCTTTCGCACTATACGCACCTTGTCCAGTACGTTTAGCCACAATAGGCTGCCAGGCAGACCAACTTCCTTGAGGGTTATCTACGCTGTGGCCATCGCCAAAAAATCCGATTGATGTTATACCGACGCGGACTTCGAGCAACGCCTTGCAGTCAAACCATTCGGTTCGTTCGGCAGCATGACTCACCTCGTAAAGTTGAACTGTTAAATTATTGTCTTCCCATTTGACGGTTCCCCAGGCACCAATCCTGGCAAATGCTGGGAAATTGTTAATATGAGGTAATGCGAGAGGCGCTTCAAAATTTAATTCACCCGGCCAATCATAATGTGAAGAAATTGCCGGGTCGTCATGATGCAAAATATAAAATGAATCCAAAATACTTCTGAATGAAATACTATATTTTTTAACTAAAAATAAGGAAAAAATGACTAATACAAAGAGCAGAACGATGTAACGAGCTTTACGAGGAATAATCATCTGTTATTAGAGATTAAAAGAGAAGCAATAATTGTTGGGGTAATTAATCAGAAAAGTACTGATTAATTATTGACTGAGCGTTTTAAGCATATCGACTACTTCGGGCGAATCCCAATGAATAGCCGCATTGACACCATATTTAATATTGCCGTCTTTACCAATTACAAAGGTTGAGGGAAAACCGATTACCTTCCACTGTTGCGCCGTTTTGCCGTTAGGATCTACCAGCACCGGAAACTCAACATTAACTTTTTGCATAAACTCAACAATTTGTTTAGGTGAATCCGCATAGTTGACCGAGATCAATTCAAACGGTTGCCCTTTCATCTGCTCGCGCAAACGATTGAGTGAAGGAATTTCTTCCACGCACGGCGGGCACCAGGTTGCCCAGAAATTAACCACGGTAACCTTACCGCGATAATCGTTAAGGTGAAAACGTTTGCCGTGTGCGTCTTTCAGATCAATCGTCAGCGGTTTAGGGTTACCGGCAAACTCATTGAGCTTGGAATCAAGCCGCGCTCCAGACACCTGGCTGGGTTGTATGTAGTTTGTGGGCGCAGCCTGTACAGACAAACTGTCAAAAAAGGTAAAAAGCTCGCTGGTTTTCTGCGGCAATGTTTGCAGCATCTTCAGCGTTTCCGGACTATTCTCATCATGGTAAAAAATACTGGTGACACCCGGCAAACCTTGGTGATACACATTGGGGTTGTTGCTGTTGAGTTCCTTAACCAGGTGTACAAACTGTGCCGGTGAGCCGTGCAGGCTACCCTGAAAAATCATCAATGGAATGGCGGTATTGCGCACAATCGGCAGGTACTCCGGGTCTTTACCCAACTCGGGCAGGCCTGTCACCAGATCGGGTGAAAATAGCACTGCGCCCAACAGCTTGCCCTGATGATTTTCACGTTGTTGCCACAAGGTGGCGCCGCGCAAAACAGGTATAGCCACATAACCCTGTGCAAATAAAATAACGCGCTTGCCGGTGCGCTTGTGTGCAGCATCAATAATGTCTGCAACATAACGTGCATCCAGATTGCGCATAAAATTACTGCTGGAGGTTAGCATCAGGGCTTCGGCAAAATCGATCTGCCATACTTCAATCCCCTTTGCGGCGATATCTCTTGCCATTTTGATCGTGCGGTCCTGCCAGCCATTGGCTCCCACCCAGATCACCAAATCATTACCTGTAGCCGGATATTGATACAACGAGATGTCATTACTGTCGTGCAAATTCACCAAAATTTCGGTGTCGGGCAGTTTTAGCTTGTTCGCTTCTTCGGCTTGAACATGCAACGTGAATATCAGGCAAAGAGAGAGTAGCAGCAGGTTCAGTTTATTCATGAGGCAATACAGGGCAACATGGAGTCTGTAATTATATAGGAGCGTACCAACATACGGGTATATCCAAAACCAATCAAAGGTTGGGTCATATCCGCCTGAGGTTTAATATAGTGAACGGCTTGGGGTTAAAGACTATAACTTCCCGGTTTTAACAGGGAAGACCTGATCTAATATGGTTTTATAGGGAAACGCGGCACCGGGATCAACCTTGCGCCGCTGTGTGTTGTCGCACGACATTTTGCCGTGATCAAGATCCGAATGACGCTTGATGCCCTCGCGTGTGATACCACGCCGCTGCTTGATGTCGTTGAGCAACTTCACCAGGGTTGCCAGTTGCACTTCTGGAAACGGGTCAATACCATTGCCGTCGTTAATCAGCTCGATCGCAATTGAACGGCCACTGTAATGAAACACGTGATGTACCATCTGTTCTTCGGAAACGCTGGAACGTAAGGTACCATCGCGGTCTATCATGTAATGGATACCGAGATTGGGATTAGCCTCTATTTTGTGAAGGTTATCAGCCAGGGTGCCCGCGCTAATCCAGACGGGTTTGTTAGTCACTGCATCACAAGTGGGGCCGCCTGTAGAGTGGATAACCACCATATCAATCGTTTCATCGCGTATGGGCCCACTGCGGCGTGCCTCGGTATCGTTAACCGCAATGGTGAGCGATACTGAAAACAGGCAAATAACAGCGAATTTATTTATCATTTTAAAGTCTGATTGTGGGCCGGTAGATAATTATATAAGGAGCGTGCTGGCTTGAGCTACAGGTTGACAATATCGCATTAAGTGGAGGCAAGGTTGAAATTTGCTATAGTGCCCGCATAAAAGCAAAAAATATTAGTCAATTTATTTATCTGAATGTCGCATTGTGAAATTTGATTTCAACACAATCAAACATCGTGTTAATTCCAAGGAGAAACAGCATGAAAAAATTATTGCCACTTGTACTGATTGCCACCACATTGCCTGCTTTGGCAGCCCAGCCAGACCTGTTGCCGGTTAAACAGATCGGGCTTGAGCTGGCACGGGCACGCGATATCGCCAATTGAGGCTTGCCGTAAACAGGGTTACAACGTCTCAGCCGTGGTGCTGGACCGTGCCGGTAATGTGCAGGCTGCTTTGCGTGATACCTTGTCTGCACGGCACACCCTGGAAATTGCCGAACGCAAAGCAGGTATGGCCATCATGTCCGGTATTGACTCGGGAGAATTTCGTGATGCCCGCGGTGACATACGCCCAGAGCTCAACCATATCAATGGCCTGATCGTAATGGAAGGCGGTTTGCCTATTCGCGCCGCCGGCAGCCTGATTGGAGCGGTGGGTGTATCGGGTGCACCGGGTGGCGACAAAGACAAAGCCTGTGCGGCTGCAGCATTGAAAACAGTTGAAGAACGCCTGGAGTTTGCGCAGTAAGCGGGCGTTAGTGAGAGCGAATCACCAGCAGTAAATAGCCCAGCGCTTTGTAGTCATTGATCTGCGCCGGGCCTGCCGCTGCAACATCTACATAGGCAGGAAAATCTTCCGCATGGACCCCTTTCCATGCGGCATAGGTACCACAAACATGCACGTCGACTTTATTATCTTTTATCAGCGACTGCACGATTTGATGTTCAGCCTGGTGAGTGGCTTGTTGTTTTTTCATCAGTGCAAACTGTTCGCTGCCATGGGTCACTATCGCAATTGGCAAATCTTTAAACTTAACCCGTAGTTTCGCGACTGCATCTTGTGCTTCAGGCAGCGCCCATTTTAAACCCTCATCTTCAGGCGTAACGATTTCAATCACGACTCCGGGTGGTGCAGCAGACAACTCAAGAATATCTTTCAGGGTATTGCTCTTGGCAAGACTAATGCCAGATCCAAGTAGCAGGATGATGGCGAGTAAAGTACGCAGGGTATAAATTTTCATGATGGAATTCCTGATTCATTAAAGCTTAATCGAACAACTAAATTAGTTTTAGGTTAAATCGGCAATAGGGAATACAAAAAAAAATTTTAAAAAATGACATTTATCCATCACATGAAAAATGCAGAAGGTTGGGAATAAATAATAGTCATATCGTGGAATATCAATCTGCTTGTCAAAGGTTAGGCCAGCTCCGTATGGCAGGTCCAAACCTTACGGTCCATGTTACCTGCCTAAGATAATCAATACACCCGCTGCAATCGCCAGACTGGCCATAAAAACACCTTGCCCAGAAAAACCAAAATTGAGAAGAGGAAACAGGCCCGTGATAATGAGCCAGATACCCAACAACAGAAATCCGATGTTTTTTGTAATTTTCATGCGTGTCTCCCGATTGAACAAAGTGTTCGGGGATAATATACACCTACCTAAGCAATATCGTGTCTTGCATTGGCGCGTGATTATGCGCCGAGGATAATTCCGTATTAACGTCCAGCTAAGCGTTCTCTTTGCCCATGCCCATAAACTTGTCAAAATTGGCGATGTAATTGTCCACGTTTTCTTCCAGCATGGCTCTATATTGGGTGGCAAAATATTCAATGACTTCGTCGCGGGCCTCAGACATTTCCTGAGCGGAGTCAAAGCCATTAGCGCTCACCCAGGCATTAAAGCGGACGAGTGCATACATCATCGAGTCGTTAACCTTAATCAACCCGGTTTCTTTCAGTTGGCCATTCGACAGGTTGATATGCGCATCGGCACGCTCATAAAATTTTTCATCAATATCCATATATATTCCAGGGTGGTTTTAATTTTTGATCTAGGGGAAGGGGTAGATTAACATGAAGACTATGTTTGAGGCATTTCAATAAAGTTAGTTAAAGCTGACCGTTGCCGGTGGCAGCCCGGCGGCTGGTTACTTTTCTTGCTTCACCAAGAAAAGTAACCAAAAGAAGGCGATCCCCAATCCGCCATCCCTCTGCTGGAGTTATCCCGCTACGTCGTCCTTAATCCGCTGCGGGCCAACATGGTTGCCACACTGGAAGACTGGCCCTGGAGTAGCTACTCCGCCATCACCGGCCAGGCTCCCGCACAACAATGGCTGGATACAGATTGGCTGCTCAGCCAATTCGGAACTCAACGCAATGATGCATTCGTAAAAAAACACTGTCAGCCCAATGAGACCGAAACCTTGCGAGAAATCTCAAAAGCCCATCGAAAATCTGTCGCCTTAACCTTGGAAGAATACCGCGCCCAGCATTTGGACAGGGATCAGGTTATGGCAAATGCCTACCTTTCGGGAGCTTATACCATGGCAGAAATCGGGAAGTTTTTTGCGGTACACTACATGACAGTGAGCCGCGCTGTAAGA
>JANXWX010000163.1 GCA_025350915.1 Nitrosomonadales bacterium | reverse complement strand
CCGGATGTGCTTTACTCAACGTTGTTATTTTGGTTGAGAAAATCAGGCTATAAGGTAAGTGACTAGCGTTGTTAATGCCGGTTACACGATATTTCAATTAAGGAATTAAGGTGTTTTTTGAAACTTTAACGAGGCCGAATTAATGCAGTAGCGTAGCCCTGTTGGTTTCGGCCCGTCATCAAACACATGCCCCAGATGTGCGTTACATTTAGCACACACTACCTCCGTACGTACCATGCCATATTTGTTGTCAGAACGCGAGGCGATGGCTTCTGGTTGTATGGGTTGCCAGTAGCTGGGCCAGCCGCTGCGCGAATCATATTTGGTGTCTGAACTGAATAATGGGGTGTTACAACAAGCGCACAAGTAAATCCCCTTGTCATGGGAGTCCCAATATTCACCGGTAAACGCCGGCTCGGTTCCGCACTGGCGGCAGATTTTAAATTGTTCGGGTGTGAGTTCTGCACGCCACTCGGCATCGGATTTTTCAATTTTATCGCTCATGATATTCCCTTTCATTAAAATCCAAAGTTCTAAGCGAAACAAGGCGCAAAACAAATTTAAGAGCGCAGCATATACCTTATATGTAAGCGTTTAAATTTGTTGGGCAACGCCGTATCACCACGAACTTTGGGTTTTAAAGCACTTCTCCTGCATGATCCGCCAGTCTTGAGCGTTCACCACGTTGCAGGGTGACATGGCCGCTGTGTGCCCAGCCTTTGAAGCGATCAACCACATAGGTCAAACCCGAGCTGCCTTCTGAAAGATAAGGGGTGTCGATCTGCGCGATATTGCCCATGCACACCACTTTGGTACCCGGCCCGGCACGGGTAATCAGTGTCTTCATCTGTTTGGGTGTCAGGTTTTGCGCTTCGTCGATGATCAGGTATTTGTTGAGGAAGGTACGGCCGCGCATAAAGTTGAGCGACTTGACCTTGATGCGGCTACGGATAAGGTCGCGCGTGGCGGCACGGCCCCAATCACCGCTTTCATCATCGGATTTGTTGAGCACATCCAGGTTGTCATCCAGCGCGCCCATCCACGGGTTCATCTTTTCCTCTTCGGTGCCCGGCAGGAAGCCGATATCCTCGCCCACGGGAACCGTGACACGGGTAATGATAATTTCCGAGTAGAGTTTGGTTTCAAGTGTTTGCATCAGTCCTGCTGCCAGGGTGAGCAAGGTCTTTCCGGTTCCAGCCTGGCCAAGTAAGGTGACGAAATCTATTTCAGGGTTCATTAAAAGATTGAGCACAAAACTTTGCTCGCGATTGCGCGCAGTGATTCCCCAGATCGCATTTTTCTGGTGGCTGTAGTCGGTGAGGGTGCGCAACATCGCCGTATCGCCATTTTGCTCGGTCACTACGGCATGGAAGGGCGTCGCATCGCCGTTTTCCAGATACACAAATTCATTCACCAACAGGTCGCGGCATAGCGGCCCCTTAAGGTCATAAAATGTGTGGCCATTGAGCAAGCCTGATTTCATGTCTTTGCCGTGGTTTTCCCAAAAATCAGCCGGTAGAACTTTGACGCCGGTGTAGAGCAGATCGGAATCTTCCAGCACCTTGTCGTTGAAGTAGTCCTGCGCATCCATACCCAGGGCGCGGGCTTTGATGCGCATATTGATATCCTTGCTGACCAGGATAACTTCACGGTTAAACTGTTGCTTGTGCAGGAACATCACCACGCTCAGTATGGCGTTATCCGCTTTGCCGTGAGCCAGTGTCTGCGGTAAATCTTGTGTGATGAATTGTGTCTGCAGGAACAAACGCCCGGTGGCAGCCTTGTTACCGAGTGCCTGCAGCGGAACGCCGGATTCAATATCCGGTGACGCCGTGCTGACGAGCGAATCAAGAAAGCGGCTGGCCTGGCGCGCATTACGTGCGACTTCAGTCATGCCCTTCTTGTTGTTGTCGAGTTCTTCCAGTACATACATCGGCAGGTACACATCATGTTCTTCAAAGCGGAACAGGCTGGTCGGGTCGTGCATCAGCACATTGGTATCCAGCACAAATAATTTAACTGGAGAATTGGTTTCGGCCGGTGCTGGGTTGTTAGGCATGCTCTTCCTTTATAAAGTGACCAAAATTACTTGATTGTACGGGCGAAATCGAGAACTTCTTGTGCATGGCCATCGGCTTTAAGCTTGCGCCATTCCTTGCAAATTTTGCCGCTTGAATCTAACACAAAGGTGCTGCGTTCAATACCGCGCACCTGTTTGCCATACATGTTCTTCAGTTTCATCACCCCAAACTGCTCGCACACCTTTTCGTCAGTATCTGACAATAGCGCATAGGGCAGGCTGAATTTGCCTTTGAAATTTTCATGCGATTTCGTGCTGTCGCGTGAAATACCCACGACTTCACAACCGGCTTTTTTAAAGTCCGCATATAAGTCGCGAAACTGCTGGCTCTCGGTGGTGCAACCGGGAGTGTTGTCTTTGGGGTAAAAGAAGATAACCAGAGGTTTGCCGCGAGTTGCATAAAGCTGAAAGTTGGCCCCACCGGTGGCGGGAAGGGTGAAATCTGCTACTTCTGTTGGGGACATCTATACGGCTTTCTTGATTGCGTTGCTGCCATTGTTTACAAAATCTGCGTGCAAGGCAAGCGCTTCTGTAGCGAGTCTATGAAAGTCCTGATTATCCAGCGAGTTGAGGCAGAGTTGCGGGGCCTGCTCATAGTCCGGGTAATGGCTGTAAATAGACTTGGTGTAAGCTGGGTCGTAATGCAGCGTCAACAATTCGGCCACAAACTCGTCCCAGCGTTTTGCTTCGCACAGTTCGCGCCAGCGCGTTAACTGTTCATTGCTGTAGAGGCCGTGCAAACGCTCAAGCTGTTGTTGCAGCAACGCCGGATCGTGCAGGAAGTGCAGATAGTCTTTACGCAGCAGCGCAACACGCAATGCAATCGGGGTTTCCAGGCGCAGGCACGGGCTGGCCCACATCGCATTGATGAGTGCATCGGGCACACGTATCGTGCCGATCTTTTTGCTTTCCGATTCCACATAGACAGGCAGGGCGGGGTTGAAGGTCTTGAGTCTTGCCAGTAACTGGCTGTCGAAACTTTTCTGCGAGGGCTGCGGCCTATCCGGCATGTCACCCAGCACCGAGCCGCGATGTTTGGCGATCTCCTCCAGGTCCAGCACCTGTGCTCCCGCCTGTTGTATTTCAAACAGCAAGCGACTCTTGCCGCTGCCGGTCAATCCGCACAGCACGACAAACGAGAATGTTGCGGGCAGCGCTGCCAGTTGTTCCAGCACATGGTGGCGATAATTCTTGTAGCCACCCTCCAGGCGTTCGGCCGCAAAGCCGATGCTGCGCAGAATATGCGTCATCGCACCGCTGCGCTGCCCGCCGCGCCAGCAGTAAATCAGCGGATGCCAGTTGCGCGGCTTGTCCAGCCAGGATTGTTCGATATGCGAAGCGATATTGCGCGCAATCAGCGCGGCGCCGACTTTCTTCGCTTCAAATGCGGATTGCTTGTGCAATGTGCCGACGCGCACGCGCTCCTCGTTGCTCAAGACCGGGAAATTGACCGCGCCGGGAATATGGTCCTCGGCAAATTCCAGCGATGTGCGTACATCGATGATGACATCAAATTCATGCAGCGCTTCTATGCTTGCCAGTTCTGTTGATCTCAAGGAATACCTGCTATTACTTCTGGATAATGTGGATTATTATCCAGCAAACAACGCTTCAACGCATCTAATTGTTTAAGCCGGGTTGGCGTAAAACGGGAACTTCACCTAAAATCGGGTCAGGGGTATTGCCTGTGCATTTTCCGGAATTGTTTAATACATGAGTGATGAAGATTTTATGCGTGCTGCATTAACGTTGGCCTTGCAGGCAGAGCAGGCCGGTGAAGTGCCGGTGGGTGCGGTGGTGGTTAAGGATGGTGAAATTATCGGGCGTGGCTGTAACGGGCCAATCGGCCGGCATGACCCATCAGCCCATGCCGAAATGCTCGCACTGCGTGATGCAGCGCAGCATATGGGTAATTACCGGCTGGTGGATTGTGATTTGTATGTAACGCTGGAACCGTGCCTGATGTGTGTGGGTGCGATGTTTCATGCCCGGATAAAACGTGTGGTATATGGTGCCAGCGACCCCAAAACCGGAGCGGCAGGCAGTGTGATGAATTTATTTGAGGAGCAGCGCCTGAATCATCATGCAACAGTGCAGGGTGGTGTGTTGGCAGAGGAATGCGGCAGCATACTGCGTCAATTTTTTTCCGCACGCCGTGCGCAGCAGCGCGCATGAATATTACCGTCAACATCAGCAAGCAGGAACTTGCGCTGTTTGATGATGCAGGCAAACTGGTACGCAGCTACACGGTATCCACAGCGCTAAACGGCCCCGGCGAAGAGGCCAACAGCAACTGCACCCCGCGCGGCAAGCATATCATTCGCGCCAAGATAGGCGCGGGCCAGCCGGTTAACACCGTATTTAAACGGCGTCGGCCCAGCGGCGAAATTTATACCCCTGCACTGGGTTTGCAGTATCCCGACCGCGACTGGATCCTCACCCGTATCCTGTGGCTCTCCGGCTGCGAGCCGGGCTACAACCGGCTGGGCACCTGCGACACGATGCGCCGCTATATCTATATTCACGGCACCACAGCAGAACGCGGTGTCGGTGTACCGAGGTCGCATGGCTGCATCAATATGCTGAATGAGGATATGCTGGAATTGTTTGATTTTGTGCAGGTGGGTACACCAGTCAATATCACCGCGTAATATCCTGGTGAAAATATGAGCTGTGGTGTCTGAGCAAGATTCAGGGGCAAACGGATAGCCTCAATCAGCCCGTTTATATTCTGTTTTTGTCAATGTGAATTTCTATCAGTAGCATTAATGTATCTAGATACTTTTTAGAAAGTATCTAGGCCGTTTAAGTTCAGCGCAATAAATTATTCAATGTTAAAATGCCGACGCTTTTTTAAGTGGCCATAAATATTCGTTTGGCAGTTTTTAAATCAGGCACCAAACTTTTAAATTTCCAGCAACACTATAATTTACTCACAAGGATAAGTATCAATGACGTTTCTTAAGATGACTCAAACCTGTTCCCGTATCGTTGCAGCTTTATCAATCGGCATGCTGCTGGTGGCATGTGGCGGCGGTTCCGGCAGTACACCCGGCGTTACTTCACTTTTAATAACCCTTACTGCTCCAACAGCTTCTACATCGGCCGCTACAGGAACTATAGGTACAAATTCTCAAGGTGCTTGGCAAGGTAGTTTTACTGCAGGGACATCTTCAGTGTTGTTTACAAATAATAGTTCTGATCCTATTGCGTCTGCAACTGTAGCATCTAGTAACAGCCCTACAACTGCAATCCTTACACTTGCAGTTGATTTTACAGGTTACGTTTTCGGACCTTCCGGCACTATCACTCAAAATCAGTACAACACCCTCAAAGCAGCAGGTACTACGCTCATCGTAAGCATTGTCACTAATAATGGCAACATTTACACTGCAGCTCTGACTCAATCTTAAAGTATTAGTGCATAAGTGGAATAAACCCCATTGATGCGTGTGTTAGTGTCAGACCTTTTATTTGATCGCAACTGTCGGTCAAATAAAAGGTCTGATTTTTTTCGTACAAAATTAATCAAATCAGGTCTATGTTGATATCCCTCGCTATCGTTTAACAAGTTCATTTCAGTAACATCCCCGGCAATTGGCTGTGTTGTTAACACGTGCAAAATATGAAATGGGCTTCTAAAGTAGTTGATAATTAGATTTAGGGACGGCGAAAGTAACCCTTGTTATAATCGATACAAGCGACTGTTGCTCGCGCTGAGGTAGGTGAAGCAGTTTATCGATGGGGGTTAATAGATGACGCAGTCCGGACCAAGAGAAATAGTTACCCCATTCAGGGCCATCCCTCTGGAAATACCCGAGGGTATGAAACACAATGAGTTTTTCAACAGTACGGAAAATCTCAACGATCTGGTGCACAACAACGGCTTGCTGATGAATGCCGAAAACCTGCTGCTGTATCGCAAGGCGCTGGGGCACAGCACCGAGTTTGATTGCTCGATTATCTACAACACCTCCAATGTAATTCTCAACCCGCTGGGGCGTCCGGTGCGGCGCACGCAGGTGGCTGACAACGTCAAGCATGTGTGGAACCGGATGAACCAGATCATCATCGACTATATGCTGGAGCAGTATCCCGATCCGGAAGAGGCGCTGATCCTGGCGGGGGAGGCGAGTCTGGATGCGACCTGGCCGCTGACATCACCCGGCGTGCCCAGCATCCGTATGTTGCACAATCACTTTATTGTGTTCCCCAAGGCCGAGCTGCGTAATGCAAAGGTGGCGGATGCCAACAATCCCAACCTGACGGACGGCGGCCAGCACAGCCTGTTTCAGGCGTATATGCGCGAGGTGTATCGCGAGTTTTTTGACAGGGCGCTGGATCTGAAAATTCTCAAACCGGCGAGTGAGGAGGAGGCGCGAATAGGCCTGACCGGCTATCCGCAAGGCTTGCCCAGCTGGGAGGTGCAGGGCGGTGCGGCCGCGCTGAAAGATGTGCAGTTCTGGA
>JANXWX010000154.1 GCA_025350915.1 Nitrosomonadales bacterium | reverse complement strand
TGGGTGGAGAGGATCACGCTATGGGCATTGCCCAGCTCCCTGATCAAGGCGCGTATATCGCGGATTTGTGCGGGATCAAGGCCGACGGTAGGCTCGTCCAGAATAACTATATCCGGCCGGTGAATAATGGCTTGCGCAATGCCCACGCGTTGCTGATAACCTTTGGAAAGCGTGCTGATGATTTTTTGGCCCGATTCAAGCAGGCCGCAGCGATTTTTGGCAATCGCCAGCGCCTCCCGCATGCCAGAGCGGGGTACGCGATGCAGCTTTGCCGCATAGGCGAGGAAATCGTCCACCCGCATATCGCGGTACAGCGGCGGATTTTCCGGCAAGTAACCTATGCAGGCTTTAGCTTGTATGGGATTCTTCGCCAGATCGATACCGCATATTTCAATTTGTCCCGCATCGGGGATTAATACCCCAGCAAGCAGCTGCATGGTTGTGCTTTTCCCTGCGCCATTTTGTCCGAGCAGGCCCAGCACCTCGCCTCGCTTGAGCCGCAGCGAAACATTGCGTATCACTTCACGCCTGCCGAGTCGGCGGGTTAAATTGCGTGCGTTTAAGGTAATCTGTTCACTCATGCGTCAAGTTTGAGGGTTGTGGGTTAGCGTGAATATAACCTAATATGAGCGCCTGTAAAAATTCTATATCGCGCAAGGGGAACCTTGGAATTGAATCGTCGCACTAAAAAGCATCAATTACAATGTCCCTGACAATAATTTAACATGTATAACTCTATGATTGTAATCAAGTTTATTTTATTAATTCTGCCTGCATTGCTGGTTGCCTGTGCCCATGCGCCCATGCAGGAAGCGGCTGAAGACGATCCTGACCAGCATGTTATGGATATGTCCGTCGTGCTGCCGGGGATGTCCGACGAGGTGGCGGAGCGCTCTTATCCCAAAATGGAGTTGAGCGAGAAAATGCTGTTCACCTTCCTGCTTGCGGATATCGCGCAGCAGCGTGGCAGAACAGAGCTGGCCGCCAAAACTTTTATGGATTTGGCCAAAAAGACACGCGATGCGCGTGTTGCACGCCGTGCAGCGCAGCTTTCGTTTGAAGCGCGCGACATGGATCAGGCCGTTGATGCGCTGAAGCTGTGGCAAGAGCTGGAGCCACAGGCGACCATGCCAAAACAAATGTTAGCCACCGTATTGGTGAGTGGTGGCAAGCTGGAGCAGGCTCGGCTTTATCTGCAGGAGATGTTGGCGGCAAATAGCAAGGATGCCGGACATATCTTTGAAAAAATTTACCCTTCTTTTGCCCGTCACAAGGACAAACTGGCTGCTTACGACATGTTGTGCGAACTGGCACAACCCTATTTGAGTATTGCTGAAGTTCACTGGATTCTGGCACAAGCTGCAGAAGCCGCAGCAAAGCATGATGTAGCACTGGCTGAAGCGCGCAAAGCACGTTCAATCCGTCCCGAGTGGGAATGGCCGGTATTGCTGGAAGCGCAGATTTTGCTGGTACAAAATCCGGCTGAGGCGCTTGCAGTAGGAAAAAAATTCCTGTCGTCCTATCCGGATTCGAATGACGTACGTCTGTCTTATGCGCGAATCTTGCTGGAAAAGAAAGAATATAAGGAATCACGCAGCCAGTTTCAGCTATTGCAGAAAAAGCAGCCTGAAAATGCCGAGATCGCTTTTGCGATCGCCTTGCTATCTATTCAGATGGGCGAGCTGGACCGTGCCGAGAAAGAGTTAAAGCAAACGCTTGAGGTAGGAAAAAAAGACAGTGCGACGGTGCATTATTATTTGGCGCAACTGAATGAAGCCAAAAAACAGGATGATGTTGCGCTCAGTGAATACCAGCAAGTCAAGGATGGGGAATTGGTGTTTCAAGCACGCATGCGTATGGCCTATCTGCTGGTCAAGGCGAGCAGACTGAACGATGCACGTGAACTATTGCGGAAGACGGAAAGCAAAAATGAGCAGGAGCAAGCCCTGCTCATTTTGACCGAAGGCCAGATTTTGCGGGATGCAAAACAGTATGACCAGGCTTACAAAGTGCTGTCGCAAGGCTTGGTCAAGATGCCCGGCCAGCCCGAATTATTGTATGAAGCCGCCATGGTGGCTGACAAACAGGGCAGGCTGGATGCAGTAGAAGAAAATTTGCGCAAGCTGATCAAGGTGGTACCCGATCATGCCCACGCCTACAACGCTCTGGGTTATGCCTTGCTGGAACGAAAAGTAAGGTTGCATGAAGCCATGCAACTATTGGAGAAAGCGTATCAGCTTGCCCCCGAGGATGCGGCGATTATGGATAGTATGGGTTGGGGCTATTATTTGCTGGGCAATATGGACAAGAGTGTGGACTTTATGCGCCGGGCCTATAAGGCCTTGCCTGATCCTGAGGTCGCGGCACATCTGGGCGAGGTTTTGTGGAAACAGGGTAAGCATGAAGAAGCTCGGAATACCTGGCAGGAAAATTTAAAGTTAAACCCGGAAAGCCCTGCGTTAAAAGCTGTCATTAAAAAGTTTCTTCCGTGATTGCCGACATGTTTCGGCTTGCGTTGATATTGGCGGTGATATCAATACTGAGTGCTTGTGGGACGCCGAATCCCCCTGTGTTGCTGCGGCAAGCACAGACAGAAGTTTCTTCTTTCGCATTTAGTGGCCGAGTTGCGGTCCGTCATAATGGCGAACGTACCTCTGCGGGTGTGCGTTGGACGCATCACGGGCCGGAAGATGAAATTTTGTTATTGACGCCGCTCGGCCAGACGGCCGCGCGTATTTTTAGCAACAGTAATGGCGTGCTGCTGGAAGAGTCCGGAAAGAAATATTTCGAAAAAAATGCAGAAACCTTGACCGAGCAGGTGTTGGGCTGGCACTTGCCGTTGTCCGGCATGCGCTATTGGGTGCTGGCATTGCCCGCAGTTGGGAGCGAGGCGGTGATAGAAAAGTCTGAAACCGGGCAGATCAAAATGCTGCGCCAGGATGGCTGGGAAATAAATTACACGCGTTATGCGGCAGACTCAACAGACGGTCTGCCATTACGCATGACGCTGCAGCGTGAGGACATGGAAATGCAACTGTTGATAGACGAATGGGAAATTTAGATCAAACGCTGACTTGTACTGCGCCTGCCAAGCTCAACCTTTTTTTGCATGTGGTGGGCCGCAGAGCGGATGGTTACCATCTGTTGCAAACCCTGTTTCGCTTTATCGATATCGGTGACACGCTGCACTTCACCCTGCGCAAGGATGGTGCGGTAGCGCGAATCAATGAGGTGGAAGGCGTGCCAGAGGAGCAGGATTTATGCGTACGCGCAGCGCGTTTGTTGCAGCGGGAGTGTGATTGCAAACTGGGCGTGGAAATCCGTCTGGAAAAACGTATCCCGATGGGCGGCGGCCTGGGGGGCGGTAGCTCGGATGCGGCCACTACCCTGATAGCGCTGAACAAGCTATGGAAGCTGGGTTTGTCGCGCACTCGTTTAATGCAACTGGGGCTGAAACTGGGGGCGGATGTCCCGGTATTCATTTTTGGCGAAAATGCCTTTGCTGAAGGCGTAGGCGAGCAGTTGCAGGCTTTTCCCTTGCCTGACGCGTGGTATGTCGTGTTAAGCCCCCCTGTGCACGTCCCCACAATGCAGATTTTTACGCATCCTGAATTGACACGTGATACGAATTCCATCACAATTCGCGCCCTTCCGATTGGACAGCGTTTCGCCACCGTAGGGTGGCTGGGTAATGATTTGCAGGCAATAGCATGTAAATTGTATCCGGAAGTTGCTGATTATTTAGCGATTTTGAGCAAGTTCGCACCTGCCAGGATGACCGGCTCGGGCGCTTGTGTATTTGCCGAGTTTGATAGTGAAGTGGCTGCGCAGCGTGTTCTGCAGCAGCTGCCAACAAAGATTAAGGGTTTCGTTGCGCGTGGTTTGGCGCAACATCCGTTACGGGATCTTGTAGAGCAAGATTAGTACCGTGAAAGTTAATTGGGGAGTCGCCAAGTGGTAAGGCACCGGATTTTGATTCCGGCATTCGTAGGTTCGATCCCTACCTCCTCAGCCAGTTTTTCCAGGTATGGCTCAAGTATCTGGAGTGATCGTTAGTATCAGGGCGCATGCGCCCTTTTTGGTTTTATTCATTTACCCGTTTTATTTGAGGGGTCGCCCGTGTCTCATGATAGCTTGATGGTGTTCACCGGCAATGCCAATCCTAAGCTCGCCGAAAGTGTCGCGCGCTATCTTAAAATACCGCTAGGTCAGGCTACGGTTAGCCGTTTTTCAGACGGTGAAATTTTGATAGAACTGCTTGAAAACGTGCGCGGTAAAGACGTATTTGTGTTGCAATCGACCTGTGCACCAACCAATGACAGCCTGATGGAAGTGATGGTCATGGTGGATGCGCTCAAACGTGCCTCTGCCGGCCGTATAACTGCCGCGCTGCCGTATTTTGGTTATGGCCGTCAGGACAGGCGTCCACGTTCGGCACGCGTAGCGATCACCGCCAAAGTGGTGGCCGACATGCTTTCGGGCGTGGGTGTAGATCGTGTCTTGACCATGGATTTGCACGCGGATCAGATACAGGGATTCTTCGATATTCCTGTGGATAATATTTATGCCAGCCCGATTTTACTGGCGGATGTCTGGAAGAATGACTACAAAAATTTGATGGTGGTGTCGCCGGATGTGGGTGGTGTGGTGCGGGCACGGGCCCTGGCCAAGCGGCTGGATGTGGAACTTGCGATTATCGACAAGCGCCGTCCCAAGCCGAATGTCGCGAAGGTGATGAATATTATCGGTGATGTTGCCGGACGTAATTGTCTGATTATGGACGACCTGGTGGACACCGCAAATACATTATGTGAAGCCGCTGCGGCATTGAAGGAAAAGGGCGCGTTGCGGGTAATAGCCTACTGCACCCATCCTGTATTGTCAGGTTCGGCTGTAGCACGTATTGAAAGTTCTGCGCTGGATGAGCTGGTGGTAACCGACACGATTCCTCTGCGTGAAGATGCGCTCAAGTCCAAGCGCATACGCCAGTTGTCTGTCGCGGAATTGATGGCGGAAACAATACGCCGGATTACGGATGAAGAATCAGTCAGCTCGCTGTTTAACGACTAGTAACTGAATTACAGGAATTGTTTTTTGCGGCAGTCACCTGACTGCCGCGTAACCTGAAAACACCTGGTCGCGGGTGTTTTCGCATTGAAGTGGAGAAGTACTATGAAAATCGAAATCAGCGCAACATCACGCAAAGCGCAAGGAACGGGTGCGAGCCGCCGTCTGCGCAAGACCGGTCGAGTACCCGGAATTGTGTACGGCAACAGCGAACCAACAATGATCGAACTTGATCACAACAACCTGTATCACGCACTGCGCAAGGAAGCATTCCACGCATCTATCCTGACTCTGGATAATGAAGGCAAAAAAGAACAGGTTCTTTTGCGTGACTTCCAGATGCACCCTTTCCGTCAGCAAGTCATGCACATCGACTTTGAACGTGTATTGGCCGACAAGAAAATTCACATGAGAGTGCCGTTGCACTTCACCAATGCTGATCTTGCTCCAGGCGTAAAGTCCGGTGGCGTAATCAGCCACGTGTTGAGCGAATTGACTATAGCCTGTTTGCCTGCGGCATTGCCTGAATTTATCGAGGTTGATCTGGCTGAGCTGACACTGGGACACTCTATCCACGTGTCTGACGTTAAGTTGCCCAAAGGTCTGGAAGTTGCCGGCCACCATCACGCAGCTGACGCTGTAGTGACGGTACAAGTTCCTCGCGGCGCGATTGAAGCGGCAGCAGCTGAGACGACAGAAGCTGCAGTCGTAGCGCCTGCAGCAGATGCTAAAGCAGCAGCGGGTGCTAAAGCAGCAGCGGGCGCTAAACCAGCAGCGGGCGCAGCAAAACCTGCTGCAGCAGCCAAGCCAGCAGCGAAAAAGTAAGCAACGATTTACGTTTGTAATGAAATGCCCGTCATGTGTTCCTGGAATACATGGCGGGTTTTTTCTTGGCGCCCAACATTTGCTGTTTATGAAGTTGAGGGTGCACGGATATGAGTGAAATTAAACTGATTGTAGGTCTGGGTAACCCCGGTCGCGAATATGAGGCGACGCGACATAACGCGGGTTTCTGGTGGGTGGATGAATTTGCACGTGTTCATCAAATTTCATTCAAGACAGAAAATAAATTTCATGCACTGGCAGCCCGTTCCATGCAACAAGGCCATGAATTATATTTGCTCAAGCCGCAAACCTTCATGAATGTGAGTGGCCGTTCGGTGGGCGCACTGGTGCAATTTTATAAAATTGAACCGGCGCAGATATTGGTGGTGCATGATGAGCTTGATCTGCCCCCCGGAAGTGCCAAGCTCAAGCTGGGTGGCGGCCACGGTGGACATAACGGCTTGAAGGATATTATCGCCCATTTGGGCAGTCGCGAATTTTGGCGCTTGCGTATTGGCATCGGCCATCCCGGTGACCGTGCGGAAGTGGCTAACTTTGTATTGAATGCGCCACGCCACGAAGAAGAAGGGTTGATACAACAGGCGATGCAGCGCGCACAGGAAGTGGCAGCGCTGATCGTTGAAGGAAAAATGGAAGCAGCAATGCTCAAACTGCACTCGAGTTAACGTGCGGTTAAATAAAAAGGAATTAATATGAGTCTCAAATGTGGAATTGTCGGACTGCCTAACGTGGGTAAATCCACCCTGTTCAATGCGTTGACCAAGGCAGGAATAGAAGCGTCTAACTACCCGTTCTGCACTATCGAACCTAACGTGGGCATCGTGGAAGTACCGGATGCACGTATGCAAGTGCTGGAGTCTATCGTCAAGCCCAAGAAAATGCAGTATGCCATTACCGAGTTCGTTGACATCGCAGGGCTGGTAGCGGGCGCTTCCAAAGGTGAAGGTCTGGGTAACCAGTTCCTTGCTAATATCCGCGAGACCGATGGTATTTTAAATGTGGTGCGTTGCTTTGAAGATGACAACATCATCCACGTCGCAGGAAGAGTTGATCCTATATCCGATATCGAAACCATCATTACCGAGTTGGCATTGGCAGATATGGGCACAGTTGAAAAAGCGCAGGTACGCAATTCAAAAATGGCACGCTCCGGCGACAAAGATGCCGCGAAGTTTGGCGAGTTGCTGGACAAGCTGGTTGTGCATTTAAACGAAGGCAAACCGGCTCGACTGATGAAGCTCGATGCCGAGCAGAAGTTGTTGCTGAAGCCATTGTGCCTGATGACGCTCAAACCCGCGATGTACGTCGCCAACGTAGCTGAAGATGGTTTTACCAATAATCTGTTGTTGAAGCGTCTGGAAGAGTTTGCCGCCAAAGAAGGTGCGCCGGTTGTCGCTATTTGCGCCTCTATGGAATCTGAAATCGCGGAATTAAGCGACGAAGATAAAAAAGAGTTTCTGGAAGAAATGGGCTTGCACGAACCCGGCCTGAATCGTCTGATTACGGCAACGTACAAGTTACTGGGTTTGCAAACCTACTTCACCGCCGGGGTGCAAGAAGTGCGCGCCTGGACCATTCATATCGGCGACACTGCACCGCAAGCCGCGGGCGTTATTCACAATGACTTTGAACGCGGTTTTATCCGGGCCGAGGTAATCAGTTATGAAGATTTTGTGGCGTGCGGGGGCGAGGCGGGCGCCAAGGAAAAAGGCAAGATGCGCGTGGAAGGCAAGGAGTATGTGGTGCAGGATGGCGATGTGATGCACTTCCGCTTTAACGTCTGAACGACTGGTGTGCGGGATGCGCACCGGGAACGTTTTCTTGTTTAACGCTTACCCTTGCCGCCCATAATCGAGCCCAGCACGCCCCGTATAATCTGCCTGCCCACTTCCGAACCGATGGCCCGAGCGGCGCTTTTGGCGAGTGCTTCTGCAACACCCTGGCGTTGACGGCCTTTGCCAGTTGTACCGCTGCCAAAAATTCCCCCGAGCATATCTCCCAAACCGTTTCCCCCGGTGTTGCTGTCCTGTCTTGCAGCAGCCTGTTCAGCGGCAGCCTGTTTTTGTTCTATGCGACCTTTTATTTTTTCATAGGCTGATTCGCGATCTTCTGTCGCTTCGTAATGACCGGCAAGTACCGATGCTTTGATAATGGCGCTGCGCTCACTGTCATTGATCGGGCCGATTTGTGCCTCGGGTGGCACGATCAGTGCGCGTTCAACCATTGTTGGTCGTCCTTTTTCATCCAGCAGAGACACCAGTGCTTCACCCACACCCAGCTCGGTGATGGCAGACTCCTCGTTCAGCCTGGGATTGTCACGCATGGTTTCGGCAGCAGCGCGCACGGCTTTCTGGTCGCGCGGTGAAAACGCACGCAGTGCGTGCTGTACACGGTTGCCAAGCTGTGACAACACCTTGTCGGGAACGTCGGTAGGATTCTGCGTTACGAAGTACACGCCCACTCCTTTGGAACGGATCAGGCGCACGACCTGTTCAATTTTGTCGACCAGTGCGGCAGGCGCATCGTTAAATAACAAATGTGCTTCGTCGAAAAAAAACACCAGCTTGGGTTTGGCCAGATCGCCCGCTTCAGGCAGGTGCTCGAAAAGTTCGGCCAGCAGCCACAGCAGCATGGTGGAATAAACCTTGGGCGCTTGCATCAGTTTGTCAGCCGCGAGTATGTTGACCATGCCGCGCCCCTTGCTGTCGGTCTGCATCAGGTCGTCGATATTCAGCATCGGCTCGCCAAAGAAGTGCTCTGCGCCCTGTGCTTCCAGTTCGAGCAGGCCGCGCTGAATTGCACCGATGCTGGCGGTGGAGACGTTGCCGTATTCAGTGGTGAATGTTTTTGCATTGTCCCCCACGTGTTGCACGATGGCGCGCAGGTCTTTGAAATCAAGCAGCAACAGGCCATCGTCATCGGCGATCTTGAACACCAGGGTCAGCACACCTTGTTGCACATCATTCAGGTTGAGCATGCGGCCTATCAGTTGCGGGCCCATGTCCGAGACAGTGGCGCGAACGGGGTGCCCCATTGCGCCGAAAACATCCCAGAAAGTGACAGGGTAAGCACGATGTTCAAAGGATTCCAGCTTGAGCTGGGTGACACGCGCAGTGACCTTGTCGTTGCCTCCGCCAACTTTGGACAGGCCGGAAAGATCGCCTTTAATGTCCGACAGAAAAACCGGCACACCAGCGCGGCTGAATGATTCGGCCAGCGATTGCAGGGTGACTGTTTTGCCGGTGCCGGTTGCGCCGGTAATGAGACCGTGGCGATTGGCCATGGCAGGCAGCAGGCAAAGTTCCTGTTCGGAGTTTTTGGCTATGAGTATTGGAGGAATCATGATGGCCCTGTTTAATGGTGAACGGTGTAAGTTTTTATTTCAAGATTGAGCCGAAAACTTTATTTATCAGCTTGCTGCCCTGCTCAACCGGGTTGGCACGAATTGATTTTTCTTCATCTTCTATCATCAGAAACAAGCCTGCCAGGGTTTTCTGCGTAATATAGTTTTCAAGGTTGGTCTGGCTTTCGTCGATCAAGCCGAGGCGACTGGCGTTGCCAGTCAGCTGGTTGTATTTTTGTGCGACACCAACTTTTGCTGTGGCTTGCTGTACGATGGGCAAAAATTTTGCTGTCAGTTTCTGGGTGGTTTTACCGCGAAAATAGTCGGTCGCGGAGGTATCGCCACCGGTGAGTATTCCTTTCGCGTCCTGCACGCTCATTTCCTTAACCGCATTGACCAGCAGTGTTTTCGCTTCCGGGACTGCCGCTTCCGCAGCGCGGTTCATGGTGAGAACCAGATCGTCAGCATATTGGCCCATGCCGATGCCGCGCAGTGTTTGATCTATTTTTTGCATGGAATCGGGCAGGGGAATTTTAACCCTGTCATTGGCAAAAAATCCATCGGGTTTACCCAGCGTGCCCACTGCATTAACGGTGCCCCTGTTCAATGCCTCCTTCAAACCGGCTACCACATCTTTGTTGGAAAGATTGCCGAGGTTGATGGCATGTACATTTTGAGCCGCGAAAAGAAGTGTGAGTGAAAAAATAAGAGCGCGCATGTGAATCTCCGGGTTAAATAATTTTACTTGGCGTTATCCAATAACTTGAATAGTGCGAAAATGATAACTTACAGTATTTTTGATACTATTTGGCGGGTAAAATATAATTGTGATTCAATATTGGCAATATTGCGTGACAAGGTAATCAGCGCCGGGAGTATGCAATAAAATAAATATGGCTCGTAGCCTTATTCTGTAGCGGCATAATTTTTGAAGATAATAAAAGGGGATATATATTATGAAGCATATTGTAACTATAAAATCGCTGCTTGCGGCTGCCATTCTGTCACTGGGTGCACTAGCGAGTATTTCCATTCAGGCTGCGGAATTCAGGGGGTAGTTGGAGCGGGTTTGGATTTTGGTGGAGAAAAACTGGGAACTGTTAAATACACAAATGGCAATACAGCTGATGTGAATGCTAACGATGGTCTGGCAATTAACGGTGGGGTTGTTATCGTAACCGGCGAGTTTGAGACTCAGGCTACGATAGGCTATAAGTTTGGCGGGCCCAGGGCATCAAATGGCTCGGTTACCTGGGATGCTATTCCTGTAGAGATAATAGAGTTTTATCGAACCAGTATTATCCGTACGGGGCTCGGTATCAGTTACCATATCAATCCCAAGCTGGTGGTTGATGTACCGGGAAGTACATCCAATGGCACAACTAATTATGCGAATGCCTTGGGTATGGTTTTACAAATTGGGTGGGCGCCCAAGGAGCAGAATTTCAGTCTTGATTTGCGCTACACGGCAATCAAGTTTAAAGAAGTAAATGTGGCCAACCCGCAGGAAGTTGGCGGTAATGTTGTAGGAATTTATGCGAGCGCATATTTCAAATAAAGAGTGTCTGTGATTATCTGGTTGCGACTTCCAAAACTGCTGGAATCCGCGAGGATACATGCCTTCTGATTTAATCGGGCTCGTCATGCAAACCGGATTTACAGCTTAAAGCGGCTAACCACTTGCTGCAGATCAGCCGAGAGCTTTTGCAAATCGCGTGAGGCATGTGTGGTTTCGTCGACCGAACTGGTGTTCTCCCTGGCCATTGCGGCGATATGCTCCACCCTTTTGGTGATTTCATTTGTCGTTTCACTTTGTGAGCGGGTGGCATCGGAAATTTGCGCGATCATGTCAACCACCCGTTTCACGCTCATGTTGATGTTCTGCAGGGATTGCCCGGCCTGATTGGCCAACGCCACACCATCACTGACTTGTTTGCTGCCTTTTTCCATCGTCGTTACGGCGTTGCCGGTTTCAGACTGAATGGCGGAAATCATCTTCGAAATTTCGGCGGTGGCGGTCGCTGTGCGCTCCGACAGTTTTCTGACTTCGTCCGCAACCACGGCAAAGCCCCGGCCCTGTTCTCCGGCTCTTGCGGCTTCTATGGCGGCATTGAGAGCAAGCAGGTTGGTCTGGTCAGCAATGTCTTTAATCACGTTGACGATCTGGCCAATCTGATTGGAGCGCTGGCCCAGGACGGCTATTAACTGGGCGGATTCGCTCACGGTTACGGCAACCTGCTGGATACCCAGCACGGCTTTATTGACTACCTGCTGACCCTCGTCTGCCATAGTGCTGGCATCATTGGCGGATGCGACAACGTCCACCGTTTTCTGCGCAATTTCCTTGACAGCAGAATTCAGATTGTCGATAGAGGTGGCAGCGATGCCAGCCTGTTGGGTCTGGCTGCCAGATATGGCGGAAACTTTTTCGGCGGTAACGGTCTGCACTGTCGCGGCGCTGGCGACCTGGTCGGCAGATTGGCGCACCTGGCTGATCAGGGTGGAGAATTCTGTGGCCATTTGGTTAAATGCGCGCCCCACGTCGCCCAATTCATCCGTGCTGTCCCAGTTCACCCGCGCAGTGAGATCGCCATTGGCCAGTTTTTTGGCGGTTATGTTCAGCTCCCGGACACCGCAATTAACGGAACGGGTAATAATAAAGCCAAGAATAATAGACAGGGTCAGTCCGATAGCGATACTGGCAATTGCCGTGATACGGATAACTCTCGTGGTTTTTTCCACCCGTTCAAATTCATTTTTGGCACCATCAACCTGCAGTTGAATAAGGGCGTCGACTCCGTTGGAGGCTTTGGTAAAACCCGGTACCATCACATCCTTGCTAAGCTTGTTTGCCTGATCGAATTTTTCCGCCTGCAGCAAATCGATGATGGGCAGCACGCCATTTCTGCCATAGTCCATCCGTTTTGCGATGAACTCGTCCATCATCTTTTTTTCAACCGCAGACATGGCGTGCTTGCCGTATTCGGCAAGGTTGGTCTCGATTTTGAACATGCCGGAGCGAACCTTGTCGATATGGCCCAGAATTTCAAAGGCGTCCCTTTCGAGGCCCGCTTCCATAAGTTCTGCGCGTATCCGGTTTTGATTGTCGCGAACCTCGTTCAGCTGAATGATGTACAGAAGTTTTTCGTTATAGACGCTGGATAACGCAGCGTTGGAGATATTGATGCCAAGTAATCCTGTTGCTCCGATTGCCACCATTAACAATGATGCGAAAAGAACAAGAATATTCAACTTGGTGCGAATTTTAAGGTTTTTGATGAAACCCATCACAACTCTCCTGTACTTTATGGCTGGAATCTTTCCTATCGGCACAAACGCTGTAATATTTAGTCCATCGGGATAATATTATTTGGCTCGGGATTAGATGGCTCCGGCCTGATGAGCCTGTTCATCCGCATGATAACTGCTGCGCACCATCGGTCCGCAGGCGGCATGGGAAAAACCCATGTCGAGGGCGGCTTGCTCGAACATTTTGAAGGTGTCCGGATGTACATAGCGCAGCACCGGTAAGTGGCTGTCCGAAGGTTGCAGATATTGCCCAAGGGTGAGCATTTCTACATTGTGTTCGCGCAGGTCGCGCATGGCTTGCAACACTTCCTCGTCGGTCTCACCCAGTCCCAGCATCAGACCTGATTTGGTCACGACGTGGGGAAAGCGGGACTTGAAATCTTTCAACAGCTTAAGCGAATGCGCATAGTCTGCACCGGGCCGTGCCAATTTATACAAGCGCGGCACAGTTTCCATATTGTGGTTCAGCACATCTGGGAGGCTTTCTGCCATGACATCAAGGGCAGTGTCGAGACGCCCGCGGAAATCGGGCACCAGTGTTTCAAGTTTTATAGCGGGTGAGGATGCGCGTATCGCCGCGAGGCAATCAACAAAATGCTGAGCGCCACCATCGCGCAGATCATCACGGTCCACACTGGTAATTACCACGTACTTCAGCTTGAGCAGAGCGATTGATTTCGCCAGATTGGCAGGTTCATTCGGGTCGGGCGGGAGTGGTTTACCATGGCCTACATCGCAAAAAGGACAACGCCGGGTACACAGGTCGCCGAGTATCATGAAAGTGGCTGTACCCTTGTTGAAGCATTCGCCTATGTTGGGGCAGGAAGCCTCCTCGCATACAGTATGCAGCTTGTGCTCGCGCAACATGCGTTTGACGTCGTGATAGCCTTGTCCGCTGCCGGATTTCACGCGTATCCATTCGGGTTTGCGCAGGCGCTGGTCAAGCTGCACGATTCTGATCGGGTTGCGCGCGGTTTTGGCGGCGCCGGTTTGCTTGGTTTCAGTGTTGCTCATAAATGCTTTCGGAATTAAACAGGATGGTACGAAAGGGCTGATATCAGGATTGTATGGAAGTAACTGGGAAAGCTTGAAATCCACGGTTTTAATTGCCAATATTGTACATCAGGTGAAGTGAATATTTTCACCCCAGTTAGATGATGTCGATGCTATTGACCATACATAAACTGATTTTCTGACATAAT
>JANXWX010000193.1 GCA_025350915.1 Nitrosomonadales bacterium | reverse complement strand
GGCGGGACAAGTACAGTTGTTTGTCGGTAATTTCAGATGACTTGATGTCGTCAGGTTTTTTGATGAGCATGGCAACTCCTTAAGGTTAACTCGTTAAATGTTCGTGTCTCAATCCTTAGTCGATACAGATACGGATTCATTGCAACAATTACACAGATATAGCCGGATTATTGCATTCACGATCCTTCATAATCAGGCATGGCCGTTCAATTTTAGTTCATCTGGCGTAAAATACGCGTTTTACCTATTTCAACTTCACTTCATGACAGTCCGTACACGTTTTGCTCCCAGCCCGACCGGCTATCTTCATATTGGTGGTGCACGAACCGCATTGTTTTCATGGGCCTATGCTCGTAAACATGCGGGGAAATTCATTTTGCGCATCGAAGATACTGACGTTGAGCGCTCGACACCAGAAGCAGTGCAAGCAATTCTGGATGGTATGGCCTGGCTAAATTTGGATTACGACGAAGGTCCGTTTTATCAAATGCAGGGCATGCCGCGTTATCGTGAGGTAATTCAGCAAATGCTGGCCGCTGGGTCTGCCTATTATTGCTATACCTCACCCGAGGAGCTCGATACATTGCGTGAAGCGCAGCGGGCACGCAATGAAAAGCCACGCTACGACGGCTGCTGGCGACCAGAACCTGGCAAGACGCTGCCGCAAATACCGTCTGGCGTTAAACCCGTCGTGCGCTTTAAAAATCCAGTTGAAGGCGTAACAACCTGGAAGGATCTGGTCAAGGGAGATATTGAGTTTGCCAACAGTGAGCTGGATGATTTGATTATTGCGCGCGCCGATGGCACGCCTACCTATAATTTTTGTGTGGTAGTGGATGACTGGGACATGAAAATTACCCATGTAATCCGCGGTGACGATCACGTCAATAACACCCCGCGCCAGATCAATATCCTCAAGGCCTTGGGGGCCAGCCTGCCGCAATATGCGCACCTGTCGATGATTTTGGGTGATGACGGACAAAAGCTGTCCAAGCGCCACGGTGCGGTGAGCGTGATGCAATATGATGATGATGGCTATCTGCCTGAAGCCCTCATCAACTATCTGGCCCGTCTGGGCTGGTCGCACGGCGATGAAGAGGTGTTTTCTGTCGCGCAATTCTGCGCATGGTTTGATCTCGACCATATCACGCCATCTGCCGCGCAGTTCAACACCGAGAAACTGAACTGGCTCAACAGTCATTATTTAAAACTGGCAGACGATAGCCGTTTGGTGGCACTGCTTAAGCCACGTTTGCAAGCCCGCGGTATCAACGTAACTGCAGCTCCCTCCTTGGAAGCTATCGTTGCGCTATATAAAGGTCGTGTGGCAACTCTGAATGAGCTGGCCGATGCGGCTGAAGTGTTTTACATCGATCTTCATCCCGAACAGGCGTTGCTGGATACGCATCTGACGGACGATACATTGCCGGCATTGCATGAATTTGCGCAGCGATTGGCGGAAGTAAGCTGGGAAGCGCCGGCCATTGCAACGTTGATCAAGGAGCTGATCACTAAACATGGCTTGAAAATGCCCAAGCTGGCAATGCCTTTGCGGGTGATGCTGGTCGGGCAAACCCATACTCCCTCTGTTGATGCTGTGGTGTCTTTATTTCCTCGAGAATTGGTTTTATTACGCATGCGCCAGCACATGAATAAAAAGCAATAATAATCAATTGGCTGAACAAGACTTCATTCGGGCATATATTAAATTACGTGAATATTCTTGTTGCAGCCAGATACGATAAAAACAATCGTTCTGAAAGCAGGGAAGCTATGGTAGAATGCGCGCCCTTTGAATCGAGCCAGGTATCATAATCATGTCGTCGCGCCAAATACGTAATATCGCCATTATCGCTCACGTTGACCATGGAAAAACAACCATGGTGGACAAGCTGCTTGCCCAAACGCAAACCTTTGCTGCCCACCAGCAGGTTGTTGAACGCTTCATGGACAGCAACGATCTGGAAAAAGAGCGCGGTATTACGATTCTGGCGAAGAACTGCTCGGTAGCCTATGAAGGCGTACAGATTAACATTGTGGATACACCCGGACACGCCGACTTCGGCGGCGAGGTTGAACGCGTACTGTCCATGGTTGATGGCGTATTGTTACTGGTAGATGCAGTTGAAGGCCCGATGCCACAAACTCGATTCGTGACCAAAAAAGCGTTGGCACTCGGTTTGAAACCGATTGTTGTAATCAATAAAATCGACCGTCCGGGTGCTCGCCCCGAGTGGGTAGTTGACCAAACTTTCGACTTGTTCGACAAGCTGGGTGCGTCAGATGAACAGATGGACTTCCCCATTGTGTATGCGTCTGCATTAAATGGTTTTGCGACTCTGGATGTGAATACCCCAAGCTCTGATATGCGCCCGTTGTTTGATACCGTGCTGAAGCATGTTAAACAGCCTGAAGGTGACAGTAGCGCACCTTTGCAATTTCAGATTTCAGCGCTAGACTATTCCAGCTTCGTTGGCCGTATCGGTGTAGGCCGTGTTACTCGCGGCACCATCAAGCCAGGTCAGGAAGTCATGGTGTTGAACGGTGACAAGCCACCTAAAAAAGCGCGAGTTAATCAGGTGCTTGGCTTCCGTGGTGTTGAACGTGTATTGCTGGACGAAGCGTCTATTGGTGACATTATTCTGATTAACGGTATTGATGAAATCGGTATTGGTGTCACGATTACCGATTTGAGCAAGCCGGAAGCACTGCCTATGCCCAAGGTAGATGAGCCCACTCTGTCGATGAACTTCCAGGTGAATACCTCACCTTTGGTCGGACAGGAAGGCAAATTAATTACCAGTCGCCAGATTCGTGACCGCCTGACAAAAGAATTGCTGGTAAACGTGGCGTTGCGCGTTGAAGATACAGCAGATGCAGATTCATTACTGGTTTCAGGCCGTGGTGAATTACACCTGACTATCTTGCTGGAAAATATGCGCCGTGAAGGTTTTGAACTGGCAGTTTCCAAGCCACGCGTGGTTTACCGCACGGTCAATGGCGAGAAGCAAGAGCCTTATGAAATGCTGACCGTTGACGTTGAAGATGCGCATCAAGGCGGAGTGATGGAAGAGTTGGGACGTCGTCGAGGCGATTTGCAGGACATGCAACCGGATGGCAAGGGCCGCGTACGTTTGGAGTATCGTATTCCTGCACGCGCATTGATCGGCTTCCAGGGTGAGTTTATGACCATGACACGCGGTACCGGTTTGATGTCGCACGTGTTTGATGAATACGGTCCGGTCAAACCTGACATGCCAAGCCGTCATAATGGCGTGCTGATTTCTCAGGATTCAGGAGAAGCCGTAGCCTATGCGTTATGGAAACTGGAAGAACGCGGTCGTATGATCGTTGCCCCAGGTGACAAAGTCTACGAAGGTATGATTATTGGTATCCATAGCCGTGATAATGATCTGGTGGTTAACCCTATCAAGGGTAAGCAACTGACCAACATCCGTTCATCGGGTACCGACGAAGCGGTGCGTTTGACACCACCGATCAAGTTGACCCTCGAAAGTGCGGTTGAGTTTATTGATGATGATGAATTGGTAGAAATTACGCCGCTGTCTATTCGCGTACGCAAGCGTTACTTGACTGAAAACGAGCGCAAAAGATCTGGTCGCGCCTAATAGAAATGCGAGTTTCGGTGTAGGCTAACCTGCGGGGTTAAGCCGCGATAGCGGTGGCCGTAACCAAAACGAGCGCAAGCGGTCTGGTCGCACTCAATTTTGTAGAGTAGTCAGGCAGGTAAAAGAAAGGGGGCGCGAAAGCGCCCTTTTTCTATAGTGTGCCCTGCAGGGTGCGCTTATTTTGAGGAGTCCAGTCATTGCTTTTACAACCCAAGCACCACCATCACCCGTTCCCCTTTTTCCTGGTGAATGCTGCGTTCTCTGCAGAACAGTGCGCCGCGCTTGATCAGCTATTTTCGCAAGATATAGCATGGCAGCATCGCGACGCCGCGTTTTACCGCTGTTCACTTAGCGATGTTACCGAAATTATTCCGGCAACATTTCAGGCCGACATACTCGCCCGAATGCGCGAAATTACCGGCTTGCCACTCATTGATCGTGTACTGGTCACTGCTCAACGCATGCTGCCCGGTCAAGCCATTGGTATACACAGCGACCGTCCGCTATTAGGCTACGAAATTGCGCGACTGGTCGTGCAGCTCAACAGTGAATGGCAAGCAGAACATGGCGGTGTTTTGGAATTATTTTCCTCGCCAGAGAGCGAAGTCGAATTTCGCGTTAACCCCGAGTACAACAAAGCCTTTGGTTTCCAGCTGCATGTAGACTCCTACCATGGCGTAACCGAAGTTACCCGGCCGCGCCAAACTGTGGTCTTCAATTTCTGGCACATGGCGAATACACCCGAACTGGCGGCACATATTGAAGCATTGTTTGCCAACCTGCACTTCTCGGAGTTTCCGGCAGCGCTCAATCCTGTTGCCTCGGCGGCAGAATCGAGTTTGCCTGAAGAGGTGACATTTCTGGCGGGCACTGCCGCGATTGCACTGCAACGCTGGGGCTATGACGCGGCAACCGTTGTGGCCGGATACCGACACAGTGCCGGGCTTTCTATATGCGATAGCAGCGAAGCAGAAACCTATGCAGCCGTGCTACTGGCGGATTGGGTGGCGTTTCTGTATCGGGATTCATTTGATCTGGCAAGCTGGCATAGTTTGCAAAGCGCACTTGCCGGAATAGAGATGTTTCCGCGCCTGCAGTCCACATGGCAGCTTTGTCTGC
>JANXWX010000106.1 GCA_025350915.1 Nitrosomonadales bacterium | reverse complement strand
TTCCAGCAGAAAGCTAGCTATCGTGGCAATGAGGAGAGTTTTGACCCCGGATGACATAGTGCGCTCGTTAACCTTTCTTCATAAATCCCAAGAGTCAGCATCATTTCTGCCCACGGCGCAGGCTATGCTGGGACGTTATATTAGTATATCGATCTACTGCCGGGAACCGTCGCCACGCAGATCGCGTATACGCTCGGCGGTGTCCGGGTGAGTGGACAAGAATCGGGCGATACGCGAGGGTTGTTCGCCACTTTCTTTTACTGCACCGCGATGTGATTTCTCCAGTTTTTCCAGCATGTCCGCCAGGCGTGCCGGGGCAATGCCATTCTCACGCAGCATGCTGGCCGCGTAGCGGTCGGCACGGCGTTCGAAATTGCGTGAATAGTTGGTTTCCAATAGCATGGTGGGCGCTGCGGCAAGCAAGCTGCTGATGTCGCCCAGATACCAGGTCATAGCGAGCCCGACTACCGAGCTTTGCAGCAGTTGACGCATAGGATGCCGTTCGCTGACATGCCCTAGCTCATGTGCGAGCACGGCAAGAACTTCTTCATCATTGCTTGCCAAGGCGATCAGTTGATCGGTGACAACCACTGTTCCGCCAGGCAAGGCAAATGCATTCGCGCCTATCACCTTGCTGCTGCGAAATTCCAGCTGGTGCGGGGGCAATCCATGCATAGCGCGCAGGTTATCAAAACGTTTCCTGAGTTTCTTTTGTCGCGCTTGACTTAGTTGGCTGGCCTGGACCAGGCCTTTGTCAACAGCGTCCAGAAAATGCGTGTCGATGCTGAGTGAAACGCTGTCCGGAATCCGGCCTGCGGCAATGTTCGCCACCCAGGGCAAACCCCAGTAAAAAGACGCGATAGCGATAACGATGGAAAGAACGGTGGCCGTCAGCGCGTGCCGCCAACTGCCTTCCATGCGCGAGAGCAGCGATTGCGGTAATACACCGGCATCTCGCAGCAGTGCCTCAAAATCTGCATGGTTGTTAACCTCGCAATGACCGCCTCCGGCAAAATTCAGCAGCCGCGGCGCACTGCCCAGCTTGGCCGAGATGCGTATGTTGCTCAACGGTTCCGCGCGTATCAGCTTTTCACCGCGCACCTCGAGCTGGCCTTGCGCTATGTTTAAAGCGACAGCCTGCTGCAGGGCGCTTAGGCCATCGAAGTAATTGGCATTTACGGTTTTCACCAGGCTTTAGAATCCGATATCGAGATTGAAAACTTCTGCGGTCTCTGTTCCGGTGGCGCCTATTTGCTGCTGCTCGCTGGCAATAAATTCTTCTATGTTACCTGCCGTTGTAAAGGCCATGTGCTCTATGCGGTAGCGAGCCAATCTGATATCCGCAAACGGTTTAAAGAGTCCAAGTGTCACCACTGTAAAAAGAAAGTTGCTGAATATGAGCCAGGTTAACCCAGCTACCGACAGGGTGCTGCTGAATCGGTGTGCACCCAATTGAGTATGGTTCCAGACCAGATTCTGGATGCGTGAAATAAAGTACGGAATAATCAGCAAGCTGGCTGCGATCATGACCAGGTAGGTCGCGATCACAACCGGGAAGATTATTTGCTCCTTGGGCATGGTCGCCATGCTGCCACCTATCATGCGGAAGGCCCCGTAAGCAAACAGGCCGCCGACCAGAATAAATTGCAGTAGCGTAAGCAAATAAACTTTGTAAAAACTTCCCGCCCCGGCAGTAAAAGTAAACGGGCTCTGGCCATAGCGGCTATTGTTATGCTGATAGGCTTTGATACGCTGATGTGTGAATGGCGCCAGCAAATACAGGGTAAATAATGCGGCAATCGGGAGCGCTAAAAACACCACATAGGCAGATTTGATTGAACCGACAAAACCAAAGCGCAGGCCGCGATAACTGCTGTTATAGAGACGAAAACGGAACGAGGCCACGAGCAGGAACGGCATGATTAAGGCAATGAACAGCCCGATCGCCAATCCCAGCAATGGCATGAATTTAAGCGCAGTATAGTAGGCGGCAAATAGGCCCACACCAATCAAGCGTCCCTTGAGAATAGCTATCGGTGTGCCGTGATAATCGAAGCTGGATTCATTGAGCCGGGTGTTGCGATAAAAATATTGCATGCGCCTGACTTTAGCCCAGGCTGAGTAGATACCCAACGTCAAAATGGTCAGAACAAGATTGACGATCCAGATGCGGAAGTATTCTGAGCCGGTGCCGGTAAAACTGAAGCGCTGATCTTGGGTTTGCATATTCTTGATTCTCTCCTGGAGGTGTTGTTGTTTAACTTCTTTTTTATTCGATGCGTTCCTGGGGCTGTTCGAATATTACCGGGTTGGCATGCAAAAAATGGGGCCAGCGCAAGCTGACCCCATTCGAACTTAACCCGATAATCAGCGGGTGTTCAGGATGGACTCCATGTTGTTTTCCAAATCGTTCACCATTACCCACTCGGTGGCGCCGGCCTGGCGCACCCTCGCCTCCCAGCGAGCCAGCCGGTCAAGGTAGATGCGCGGATCGGCGTTGTCGGTTCCCAGCTTGGTCACATTCAATGCCACGATACGAATACCATCGAGCTTGATCGGAAAATCGCGCACTGTTCCCTTGCCCAGTTCTTCCTGCATGTCGGAAAAAATGATGATGGTCTTGTTGCCCGGATTGGCCTCGTTGAGGTATTCAGCGGCCTGGATCACGCCGCCGGTGATGTCGGTATAGGCGCTGCCCCGGACGCTTTTGGCGAAGGCATCGATTTTCTGGTTGAAGGCGCGTTTTTCCAGATTGGCTTGCGAAGGACGGCGGTCGAAGGTGACCTTGGCCACGATGTCTTTTTCGCTGAAGCTCTTGCTCTCGACCCTGGCCACGGCCAGCGAATCGCCGGAGTTGAGGTTGGCCAGCAGGTAGTTGATGATCTTGCGCGCCTTGCCGATTTCCTGCGCATACGAGCCCGAGGTGTCGAGCAGCAGATAGACGCCGTTGGTATGCGCGCGGTTGTCGGCGCAGCCGCTCAGGCCCAGCCACAGCAGCAGGCCCGCAAGCAGCCAGTGTTTGCAGGATTTCATCATGACCTCCCGACTTCCAGATCCAGGTCCGACTCGGATTTGGCCCGGCGCCAGCTTGCAAGCCAGCGCTCGGCCATCAGCGGCAGCACAATGCTCAGGTCAAAGACATTGATCATGATGTGGCCCATGCGGTAGAAAATCATGGCCAGGAAGCGCAGCACAAAACCCAGCACGCGCATCAGCATGACCAGCACCACGCCCACCACCGTGCGCAGCGAATAGATCACCACCTCCAGCGGAATCGCCACAAAGGCCAGCACAAAGGGCAGCACTAGGCCCATGACCATCTGTCCCACCATCGGTATATTGGTGAGCCATTTGTCCGAGGCGACGGGCACCACTGTGGACAGGTCGCGCAGCAGGGCCGACTTGTCGGCGATCAGCATGTCGCGCATCAGCGCCAGCGAGGACTCGATGCAGGCCAGTATCAGCAGCAGCGTGAACGCGGTCCACATGACGCGCCGGCGCAAGCGATCGTTCATGCTGGAAATGGTGGGAAACAGGTGCGTGATGCGCAGGGTTTCGAGCAGGAAAA
>JANXWX010000067.1 GCA_025350915.1 Nitrosomonadales bacterium | reverse complement strand
CGACGCTTGAGCGCACCATACGCAGCGTCATCGAGCAGAGCTATGACAATGTGGAACACATCATCATCGACGGGGGCTCCACCGATGCAACGCTGGATATCATTCACAAATACGAGGACCACATTGATTATTGGCTGAGCGAAAAGGATGCGGGCATTTATGATGCAATGAACAAAGGTATCGCCCTGGCAAGAGGCGACTACATCGGCATGCTCAATGCTGATGATTATTTTGCTGATCCCTCGGCATTGGAAAAAATTGCAAAGCATCTCAAAGCAAGCAACGCAGATGCGGTTTTTTCCTGTCTGGATATTGTCGATCCAGCCAATCTGAATCGAGTACTGCGCAAATATCGCATTTCCAGCTATAGCCCATTCATGTTGCGGATAGGCGTGATGCCGCCGCATCCGACTTTTTATTGCAAGAAATCGTGCTATGAAAAGGCCGGGCCGTACCGCACGGATTATCGTATCGCGGCAGATTTTGAAATGCTTGCCCGCTTGCTGCTCAAGTACCGGATCACCTGGAAATTCTTGGATGCAACCACTGTCAAGATGCGCTCAGGTGGGCTAAGCAGCCGCGGGATCAAATCCAGCTGGGTGGTTAATCGTGAAATTATTCGTGCTTGCAGCGAAAATGGTTTGTACACCAATATGTTCTTGCTGGCACTGAAGCTGCCTATCAGGTTGATGGAGCGTATTCCTTGAACAAGGCAAATAGTTGCGTGTTAATAACAGGCGCGAACGGTTTCGTCGGCCAGGCGCTGTGCTCAGCTTTTTTAGAAGACGGTTACTTGGTGCGGGGTGCGGTGCGCCGTAGCGGTGCAATTTTTAATCAGCAAATATCGCAAATCACAGTCGGGGAAATAAACACGCAAACCGATTGGTCGGCAGGGCTGGACGGTGTGGATGTCGTTATACATCTGGCTGCAAGGGTGCATGTGATGAATGAAACATCAAGCAATCCGCTGGATGAGTTCCGTCGTGCAAATGTCCTTGGCACTGAAAATTTGGCGCGCAGTGCAGCGGCGCGTGGGGTGAAACGCCTGGTGTTCGTCAGCTCGATCAAAGTGAACGGCGAAGAAACAATGGCCGGGCACAGCTATACGGAACTCGATGCACCTTCGCCGCAAGACCCTTACGCCATTTCCAAATGGCAAGCTGAGCAGATGCTGCATCGTGTAGCCAAAGAAACGGGTCTGGAAGTCGTCATCGTGCGCCCTCCTTTAATATATGGTGCCGGAGTAAAGGGAAATTTTGCGCAGATGCTCAACGTGCTGGACAAAGGCATTCCATTGCCGCTGGCTTCGGTAAGCAATTTACGTAGCCTGGTCTATATTGATAATTTTGTAGATGCATTGCTGCAATGTGCAGTCCTTTCGCAGGCTGCCGGGCAAACCTATCTGGTTGCTGATGGTAATGATATCGCTACACCTGACTTATTGCGACAGCTCGGTGCAGCAATGGGCCGTCAGGCGCGGTTGTTGCCCTGCCCGACTGTTTTGCTGAAGGTGGCCGGACATATGCTGGGCAGGTCAGAACAGATGGGTAGACTGGTGGGCTCTTTACAGGTTGACAGTAGTAAAATACGCCGGGAATTAAGCTGGCTTCCCCCTTTTACTGTTCAACAGGGGCTGAAAATGACTGCAGAGTGGTATCGGGGTAGGACGCATAGCTAAAATTAGCGTAATTGAGTGCGAGTAACAGCGCGCAAGCTTTATGCGATAGTGCTAGTGTAAAATTGCGAATGCAATACAAATGCATTAATTTTTTTCAGACCCAGAAACATTGAATGAATATATATGCCCCACTGATTTCAGCACTGGTGACCATCTTGTTGCTAAAATTTTTGCCGTCGCAAAACTTTATCAATAAAGTACAAGATATACCTAATCAGCGTTCATTACATAATGTTCCGGTACCTCGCATTGGCGGAATAGGGCTAATGACGGGCGTAGTGAGCGGATGGTTAATGATATTCAATTCGATTAACTGGTGGGTGCTGTTGCCACTACTGGGTTTGTTTGTCGTGTCATTGCTCGACGATGTATACAATTTAAATGTAAGGCAACGCTTATTGGCGCATCTATTGGCAGCGGTGGTAGTGGTTTACGGTTTTGGATTATTTAATCAACAGGGTGTGATAGCGGCTTTGGTGATTGTGTTATTGATTGTATGGATGGTAAATCTGTATAACTTCATGGATGGCTCAGATGGTCTGGCGGGAGGAATGGCACTGGTCGGGTTCGGCATGTATACCATTGCAGCTTGGCTTGCACATAACACTGAATTGGCGTTGTTGAATCTTTGTGTTGTAAGCGCAGCGGCAGGTTTTTTGTTCTACAATTTTCCTCCGGCTAAAATATTTCTCGGCGATGCGGGCTCAATTCCACTAGGATTTTTGGCTGGTGTAATGGGCATCTTAGGTTGGCAGCAGGGCTGTTGGCCAGCGTGGTTCCCTCTAATGGTATTTTCCCCCTTTATTGTTGATGCAACCGTTACGCTGATAAAGCGCACGCTGCATGGAGAGAAAATTACAGAGGCCCACCGTGATCACTATTATCAGCGGATGATACAGCTAGGCTGGGGGCATCGTAATGTTGCAATGGCCGAGTATGCATTGATGTTGATGGCTGGCGTCACCGCCTTGTTGATGATCCAACGATTAATACCGTGGCAGACCATTTTGGTCTGGTGCTTTATTTACGCGATCGTTATGTATTTGCTGGATATGCGCTGGAAAATTTTTATTCGGGGAAAAAATGTTTAAAGCGCGCCTGTATACTTCGGTTGCCATGCTGCATGATTGGCTTGCCGTTGTATTTGCCTGGTGGGTCTCGTATTTGCTCCGCTTTAATTTTGAGATGCCAGCGCAATTTCAAGTTGAAGTATGGCGTACCTTGCTTTGGGTATTACCTTTGCAGGGGGCCGTATTTTGGGGATTCAGTTTGTACCGCGGCATCTGGCGTTATGCCAGCGTGGCAGATTTGCGCCGGATTCTGTTTGCCGTTATTACAGCAACGGCAATCATCCCCTTAGTGCTAGGCTTATTCCGTGTACAGGCCGTTGTGCCACGTTCGGTTTTGATCATTGAACCATTGATACTGTTGCTGATTATGGGCGGTAGCCGCCTGTTATACCGGCTATGGAAAGAGGATTTGCTGTACGGTGATTTCCATCTGGAGGGCGAACCTGTTCTGGTATTGGGTGCGGGTGAAGCAGGTATCAGCCTTTCAAAAGAGCTTGCACGTAGCCACACCTGGCACCAGGTAGGATTTCTGGATGATGATACAGAGAGCCATGAGCGCACGATAAATGGGATCAGGGTATTGGGCAAGCTGGAGAGCCTGCCACACTGGGCACAACGTTTCGGCGTAACTCAGGTCATTATCGCGATGCCCGAGGCGTCGCACCAGATGCGCAAATATGTGATTGGTCTGGCCAACAGCAGCGGCATCAAGGCGCTGACCGTGCCTTCTTTTGATGATTTGTTAAGTGGCCGTATTGCGATCTCGCAATTGCGTGCTGTCGAGCTCGATGACTTGCTTGGGCGAGATCCCGTGCAACTTGATACGGCAGGGTTGCAGGAGTTGCTTGCTAATACGACAGTGCTGGTTACCGGGGCGGGTGGCTCGATTGGATCAGAATTGTGCCGTCAGATCATGCGCTTTAATCCGGCTACACTGGTGTTGTTAGAATCAAGTGAATTTGCCCTGTATACCATGGAGCAAGAGTTCACCTGTACTTATCCTCAGCTAAAGTTAGTTTGCCTTGCGGGAGATGTAAAGGATGCTGCAAGGGTTGAGCAGGTCTTTCAGGAGTTTAAGCCCAAAGTTGTATTCCATGCCGCAGCCTACAAGCATGTGCCGCTGATGGAACAGCATAATGCCTGGCAGGCGGTGCGCAACAATGTATTGGGTACCTGGTGTGTGGCCAGCACGGCGCAGCGGCATGGTGTTGCGAAATTTGTGCTGATTTCGACGGATAAAGCCGTCAATCCAACTAACGTTATGGGCACGACCAAACGGCTCGCCGAGATGGTGTGCCAGAGTATGCAGCAAGCAAGCGGCACGCAGTTTGTGATGGTGCGTTTTGGTAATGTGCTCGGTAGTACGGGAAGTGTCATACCAAAGTTTCGCGAACAGATTGCGATGGGGGGGCCAGTAACGGTGACCCATCCGGATATCACTCGGTATTTTATGTCTATACCAGAGGCCGCTCAATTAGTGTTGCAGGCGGGGTTAATGGGGCGGGGTGGCGAAATATTCGTATTGGACATGGGTGAGCCGGTAAAGATTGTTGATCTGGCGCGTGATCTGATCCGTTTGTCTGGCCTGAAAGAAGACGATATCAAGATTGAGTATTGCGGTTTGCGCCCCGGCGAGAAGTTATTCGAAGAGTTGCTTGCAGATACGGAACACAGTCTCGTAACGCCGCATCCAAAATTGCGTATTGCGCAGGCGCGCAAGGTGGAATCGGTCTGGATAAACGAGTTGCTGGCATGGGTGACATCAACAACGGAGGATTGGTCTGATGCATTGGTAAAGCAGCGTTTGCGGCAATTTGTCCCCGAGTATCTGCCTGCACCCAGGAAAAAATAATTTTCGGGATATGCGCATTCCACCCACTCACACCAGGTTTCTTTATACTTACGCTTTTAGTATGTTGAGCAGTTAAATTTCGAGGAATCGCATGGCCGGGTTATCCGTAATCATTATCACCAAAAACGAAGCACTCAACATCCGCGAGTGCCTGAAGTCAGTCCAGTGGGCCGAAGAAATTATTGTGGTCGATTCTGGCAGCACAGATGATACGGTAGCCATTTGCCGCGAATTTACTCCACATGTCTATATTCATGACTGGCCCGGTTTCGGTATACAGAAAAATCGTGCTCTGAATTATGCAACCCAAAGCTGGGTGTTGTCACTGGATGCCGATGAACGTGTCACATCTGAGCTGCGTAGCGAAGTCGAACGGACAATTCTTAAGGGGAAAGAACAGGGATATGAAATCCCCCGCCTGTCGAGTTTTTGCGGGCGGTATATGCAACACTCCGGCTGGTATCCTGACTATGTAACCCGTTTATTCAGGCGAGATAAAGGACGGTTTTCCAATGATCTGGTACATGAGCGCGTGCTGATAAATGGGGTTGTTGGACGACTTAAGCAAAACATATTGCATGAGTCATTTCGTGACCTGGATCAGTTGCTGGCGAAGATGAATCACTATTCATCTGCCGGTGCGGCGATGATGGGCAAGAAAGGCCGTGATGCCTCGCTAACACAGGCTATCCTCCATGGGCTTTGGGCCTTTATTCGTTCTTATTTTCTACGTGTCGGATTTCTCGATGGGAGAGAGGGCTTTATGCTCGCCGTTTCTACTGCGGAAGCCACGTACTACCGTTACGTAAAGCGCTTACTGATACAGCAGCATGACAGTGCCGACATACTTGATATCGTAGAGCCAACATTGATGTCAGAGGCGGGGCATTGTTACAGCTTTGTCAATTCTCTCATCGCTGCGAGTGACGTTAATAAACCGATTCGACTATGGGTCAGCCGGCAAGCCGCAATATCAATTAATTTCGGGCATGTTGAAATGCGCCGATATTTTTACCGCAGCCTGCGCAGGCTGCAGAGTTATTTCCTGTATAAAAAGTTGTTGAAGCAGAAAGGTCGGTTATTTGTTTCAACAGCCATTCGCACCGATATGTTGATGCTGGATTGGGCCGCCAGCGGGATCATACCTCCACGCAAAGTGTACCTGTATTCACATTGGTTTAAACCCAACGCCAGCAAGTTGCATAGCTTGAAAAAATTAGCCACGCATCAGCCAAATTTAGTAATACTTGGGCCTACGTCATCAGTTGTTAATGTATTCAAAGAGGCCGGATTTAGCGATACCAGAGTGGTTCCTTATCCCATTACACCAAGGAAAGAAAACACGCATAATCATCACGCTCCCTTCAGGTATTTATTGTATGCGGGTGCGGCAAGGCCGGATAAAGGATTTAAAGAAATTGTCGATCTGGTTGAATATTTACATCAACAAAAATCACAAATTCCTGTCGTCATCCAAACGTCAGCTGAGTATTTCGATAAATATGACGCAGCGACGTTGGCTGATATTGCTCGTTTGAAGTCGACTCCTTTTGCATACCTGACACTAAGATCAGACGTGTTAAGTGCAAGTGAATATGAAGAGATATTCTCGGGGGCGATTGCGATTCAGCTCTATAAGTCAACAGATTTTACCGATAGGGTCAGTGGTGTCACATTGGATGCTTTTTCCGCAGGCTGCCCTGTTATTACCACTGCAGACACATGGATAGCACGCATGGTAGAAAGGTTTGATGCGGGGCTGATTGTTGGCAATATACTTCCCGAAGTGGTGTTGAGTAAGGTAACATCGATCATTTCTGATTATTCCCGTTATGCTGTGAATGCCAATAATGCCGGGAAAATTTTACAACTGGAAAATAATGCTAACAACTTGTATGGTGTGCTGACTGAGTAAGTTAGCCTGGAACAATATTTTTTCACTATGTAGGCAATATTCGTTCTACACAACATCAAACTAAAAAATTGAAATATGAATAAAAAAATAATTTTGCCAATTGCTTCATTGCTATTTTGTGGTTTTTTGTTTTTGATATGGCCTACTGCCCATACGATTGCGCTTCGAAAA
>JANXWX010000020.1 GCA_025350915.1 Nitrosomonadales bacterium | reverse complement strand
TCGCCACCAGCAACACGCCGTGCAGACGGTGGTCGTAACGTGATTCGTCAGAACGCTCAATTTCTTGTTGGATTGCCATGTGCATCACTTCCGCATTCTCAATTTGTAGTTTACGCATCGCCGCCTCCTTCAAAATAAACGTCGATATTATAAACTATTTATGCGACATCATTTAAGACGCTATGCTTAATAACCCCCCGGATCACTCCGGGGGGGGGTTCAATTGCGTATTGAAAAAATTGTTTTAATCAAGATACATGACTTTTTTGTTCATCTTGTATGTCCAGGGAAGCCCGGCATTTTTCCAGCCGTTGATTGCACGTTGACCTTTGCGATCTCCTTCTTTAGCAATGTCGCCTTCAAAACCATCGACAACAGAATATACATTGGTATAGCCTGCCTTGATCATCAAATTAGCGGCGTTAGCGCTACGATCACCAGAGCGGCACATGAGAATAATTGTTGCTTCTTTGCTCAAGCCTGCAGACTTTATTACATCATCCATTTTGGACAAGAAACCGGAGTTGGGTGACATTTGGTAACGGCCATTTTTATCGTCCCATGTATTGTAATCGTTCACCATATAGGGGATGTTGTAGCTGACCGGTTCTGCTTCACCAACATATTCAACTTCTGCTTGTGTTCGCGCATCTATCATAAGTGATTTGTTGCCCAGACTTTGAATCATAGCTGCAGCTTCTTTTGCGCTTAAGTAATGCTGATTTGATACTTGTTTGGCTGCTGGCACTGTTGCCGGGTCTATATCCCCTGCTACTGCCAGGCCTATTTGAGACATGCTTATAATGAATGTCAAACCAACGAGATGTAACTTGTTCATTTAATAATTTCCCTTAAAGTGTAAAATTAAACAACGGATAGACAAGCTGGTTAACTGTAATCAATATGTGTTCATAATGATTACTTTCTGAGTATATCAGACCGAGAAATGGATAACGTCGTGTTTGATAATTTATTTGTTTTGTGTGAATTTTACGTGAAGAAACTTTCATACAGTACGTGAAACTGGTTGCATTGATTCCGTTCGTGGTGAGCGTGTTTAACCATGAGCGGAATACACTAAATCAGTGCTTCCCTAAATATATTAGTCAGGAGACGTGATGAAAAAAATCAAGGAAATTTTAACTGCTACAACACGCAGCCATTGGGTTGGAGATGGTTTTAATGTACGTCCTGTTTTCGCCCATCTTGCTTTTACCCTGGACATCAGCCCATTTCTGATGTTTGATTATGCTGCGCCGCGTGAATTTGAAGCAACCGACCAAAAGCGTGGTGTGGGTCCCCATCCCCATCGCGGTTTTGAAACCGTAACGATCGCATATCAGGGTGAGATTGAGCATGGCGACTCGGTCGGTAATCGCGGGGTAATTGGCGTGGGAGATGTGCAATGGATGACTGCTGCCTCCGGCATAATTCACGAAGAGTTTTTATCCCATGAGTTTCTAAAAAAAGGCGGCACGCTGGAAATGGTGCAATTGTGGGTTAATCTGCCGGCCAAAGATAAAATGTTAGCGCCAAAATATCAGCCTATCCTGAGTCAGGAGATTCCTGTGGTTGAACTACCAGACAATTCGGGTTCGTTGCGGGTCATTGCAGGTAATTATGCAGGTATACAGGGTGCGGCGACAACCTTCAGCCCTGTTGATTTATGGGATATTAAAATCAAGGCGGGTAAAACTGTGGAATTGAATGTGCCTGCAGGTCACAATGCCATGTTATTTGTGCGCAGAGGCAGCATTTCGCTTGATGGCAACAAGGCGGGTACGGGTGACCTGGCCATGCTGGAAAGGGAAGGGTTAACCATCAGCTTGCAAGCCAGCGAAAAAGCGAGTGTTTTATTGATGGGCGGCGAGCCGATCAATGAGCCTATTGTCGCTTCAGGCCCTTTTGTGATGAATACCGAGCAGGAAATTCGACAGGCGATGATGGATTATCAAAGCGGTAACATGGGTCGCATGCAGGCTTAACAGATTCATCATTCAAAAAGTATGCCGGCAACGACTTTGCGGTCTTCACCTGTCAAAATGTTGTAGGTACGGCAAGCGGCAGGTGTACTCATGAATTCCACGCCGATACCGGCATTGGAAAGTGCTCGATAAAGTTGCGGATGCGCAAATAGATGCTTTTCACCCGTACCTAACAGGACAACTTCCGGTTTAAATGTCAGAAAATAACTGAAACTGGCTTCTGTCAGCGTGGCAAAGCTGTGCGCGGGCCAGTCGCTGATAACCTTGTCTGCCATCACAATAATAGGTTGTTCATAACGCTGCTCATTTACCTGCACGTAACCCTCGCCGTGGGCAATGAAAATGTGTTGACCTGGAATATTGGAAAGATGAAATTTCACAGAAGCTCCATTTGGCGTGGTTAAGGGGTTTAAAGGCGGGGTTTATTTGCTCAGTAGTCTGAGCTCGGTTAGAATTGCGCCTTTACAGCCCATATAATTTATAGGGCTTTGCAGGCAAATTCTACCAAATTCTACCGGATTCGTCCGGGCAGTAAAACTTAAATAATTTCCAGAAATCTTAACGCCAAAAACACCATGAACCATCCCAAACCAACTGAAATGGATACTGTGCGCCCCGTGATGAAATCGGCCAAGCTGGCGAATGTCTGCTATGACATTCGCGGCCCGGTCATGGCGCGAGCCAAGCAGATGGAAGAGGACGGTCATCGCATTATCAAGCTGAATATCGGGAACCTGGCGTCATTTGGCTTTGAAGCGCCAGAAGAGATCCAGCAGGACGTGATCCACAATATGCCTAATTCTGCCGGATATTCCGACTCCAAAGGCATGTTCGCCGCACGCAAGGCGATCATGCACTACTCGCAACAGAAGAAAATTGCCGGTGTGGGGATGGATGATATCTTTATCGGTAATGGCGCCTCCGAGCTGATTACCATGTCGATGCAGGGCTTGCTGAATGTGGGAGACGAGGTGCTGGTTCCCGCTCCGGATTATCCGTTGTGGACAGCCGCCGTGACACTGGCTGGCGGAACGCCGCGGCATTATATGTGCGACGAGCAGAATGAGTGGATGCCGGATTTAAACGACATGCGCAGCAAGATCACGCCGAACACACGCGCGATTGTCATCATCAATCCGAACAATCCCACCGGTGCGTTGTATTCCGATGCGCTGTTGCTGGAAATTATCGAGATTGCGCGCCAGCATCAGTTGATCATTTTTGCAGACGAAATTTACGACAAGATGATGTATGACGGCGATACGCATACGTCGATCGCTTCGCTGGCAGATGATGTGCTGTTTGTCACGTTTAACGGTCTTTCAAAAAACTACCGGGCCTGCGGTTACCGTTCTGGCTGGATGATCGTATCGGGCAAAAAGAAATCTGCCCAGGATTATATCGACGGCCTGAATATACTGGCCTCAATGCGTCTCTGTTCAAATGTGCCCGGACAATTCGCGATACAAACCGCGCTGGGCGGTTATCAGAGTATTAACGATCTGGTTGGCCCCGGCGGCAGATTGCACAAACAGCGCGATCTTGCCTATGAATTGTTGACCGCTATACCCGGTGTCACCTGTGTAAAGCCTAAGGCCGCCCTGTATCTGTTCCCGCGTCTCGATCCGAAAATGTATCCGATTGCGGATGATCAGAAATTTATTCTTGAGCTGCTGGAAGCCGAGAAGGTGTTGGTGGTGCAGGGCACCGGTTTTAATTGGCCGCATCCGGACCATTTGCGTATTGTGTTTTTACCCAATGCCGATGATTTGACTGACGCGATTGGCCGTATCGCACGCTTTCTTGAATCGTACCGTAAACGGTATAGTAAATAAATGATTGGAACAATTGCATGAAACCGATGAATGTTGGACTGTTGGGAATTGGCACTGTTGGGTGTGGTACGTTTAATGTATTGCAGCGTAATGCAGAAGAAATAAGCCGCCGTGCGGGGCGTCCGATCAATATCACCGTTGTGGCGGATAAAAATCTGGAACTTGCCAAAAGCGTGACCAAAGGTGCATGTCGTGTAACCGACGACGCTTTCTCGGTTGTCAATGACCCTGCAGTTGATATCGTGATCGAGTTGATCGGCGGAACTGGTGTGGCCAAGGAACTGGTACTCAAGGCGCTACACAACGGCAAGCATGTGGTCACAGCCAACAAGGCCTTGCTAGCCTTGCACGGAAATGAAATTTTTTCAATTGCCCAGCAGATGCGTGTGATGGTTGCATTCGAGGCAGCGGTGGCGGGTGGCATTCCTATCATTAAGGCATTGCGTGAAGGTTTGAGCGCCAATCGAATCGAGTGGATTGCCGGCATTATCAATGGTACGACCAATTTTATTTTGTCGGAGATGCGTGACAAAGGCCTGAGTTTTGACTCCGTGCTGAAGGAAGCGCAGCGTTTGGGTTATGCCGAAGCCGATCCAACTTTTGATATTGAAGGCGTGGATGCGGCACATAAGATTACCATCCTTGCCTCACTGGCCTTTGGTATTCCGATGCAGTTCGACAAGGCTTATATCGAGGGTATTTCCAAACTCGATGCGGCTGATATCAAATACGCCGAACAGCTTGGTTATCGCATCAAGCTGCTGGGTATCACCAAGCGCACAGCGGAAGGTGTCGAGCTACGTGTGCATCCCACATTGATTCCACACAAGCGCTTGATTGCCAATGTGGAAGGCGCGATGAACGCGGTGCTGGTGCAGGCGGATGCTGTGGGCGCTACCTTGTATTACGGCAAGGGTGCGGGTGCCGAGCCAACCGCCAGTGCAGTGATTGCAGACCTGGTGGACGTCACACGCATGCATACCGCCGATCCACAAAATCGCGTGCCCCACCTGGCGTTCCAGCCCAATCAGCTGGCCGATCTTAAAATTCTGTCGATGGATGAAGTGCAAACCAGTTATTACCTGCGCATGCGCGTGCAGGACAAGCCCGGCGTGCTGGCCGATATCACGCGTATTCTGGCGGATGAGCAAATCTCTATTGACGCCGTGATCCAGAAAGAGCCCGGTGAAGGCGAAGACCAGACTGATCTGATCATGTTGACGCACCAGACCCGCGAGAAGCGCATCAACACGGCCATCGTAAAAATCGAAGCGTTGAAAGTGACCAGCGGAAAAGTGACACGTATACGTCTGGAAGAGTTGGGCAAGTAAATTGCTGCTTTTCATACAGTATCTTTAGACTTTTAAAACCATGTTTCCACAGATGACACAGATGACACAGATGACACAAGATGACACAAGATGACACAGATGACACAAGATTAAATTCAAAATTTTTTGATGGCTTTTGAATCTGTGTTCATCCGTGAAATCTGTGGATCAAGTTTTTGAAATTTACACTACAAGATTGAAGTTGGGTTCAAAAATAAAAGCATAGGCATATATTCATGAAATACATTTCCACACGTGGCAATTCACCTGAAAAACAATTTACCGAAATCCTGCTCGGCGGCTTGGCTCCCGATGGTGGCCTTTATTTGCCCGGGCAATATCCACAAGTTACTCGTGTTGAACTGGATACCTGGCGCCAGCTCTCCTATGCCGATCTGGCCTATGCGGTTCTGTCAAAATTTGCGACCGATATTCCCGCAGCGGATTTAAAGGCAATTGTCAGCAAGACCTACACGGCAGACGTGTATCACAACGCACGCAGTGGTTCTGATACCACGCAGATCACCCCGTTGCGAACTTTAGAGCCGGGTGTTTATATCCTGGAGTTGTCCAACGGCCCCACGCTGGCATTCAAGGATATGGCGATGCAGTTGCTGGGTAATCTGTTTGAGTATGCACTGGCGAAACAGCATGATGAGTTGAATATACTTGGTGCAACTTCCGGTGATACAGGCTCGGCAGCTGAATATGCGATGCGCGGCAAGCGCGGCATTCGTGTATTTATGCTGTCACCACAGGGCAAGATGAGTGCCTTCCAGACAGCGCAAATGTTCTCGCTGCAGGACCCGAATATTTTCAATATTGCAATCAAGGGTGTGTTCGATGATGCGCAGGATATGGTCAAGGCGGTGTCCAATGATCATGCTTTCAAGCAGAAATACAAAATCGGCACGGTCAACTCAATCAATTGGGCGCGCGTATCCGCACAGATTGTGTATTACTTTAAGGGGTACTTTGAGGCGACAAAGTCCGGCGATGAACAGGTTTCGTTCTCGGTTCCCTCGGGTAATTTCGGTAATATTTGCGCTGGCCATATCGCGCGCATGATGGGTTTGCCGATTAAAAAACTTATCCTCGCGACCAACGAAAATAATGTGCTGGAAGAATTTTTCAAAACCGGCGTATACCGTCCGCGCACCACTGCTGAAACCGCTCACACCAGCAGCCCGTCGATGGATATTTCCAAGGCTTCCAATTTCGAGCGTTTTATTTTCGATCTGGTCGGGCGTGACGCGGCAAAAGTGCGCGAGCTGTGGAGCAAGGTAGATGCGGGAGGTGCCTTCGATTTGCGTGGTACGGACTTCTGGAAAAACATCGGTCAATATGGCTTTGTAGCCGGTAAAAGCAGTCATGCCGATCGCTTGAACACGATACGTACTGTGTACAAAAAATATGGTGTGATGGTGGATACGCACACGGCTGACGGTATCAAGGTGGGCTTGGAATATCGTGAAACGGGTGTGCCGCTAGTGTGCCTGGAAACGGCGTTGCCGGCCAAATTTGAAGATACGATCATCGAGGCATTGGGGCGTAAGCCGGATCGCCCAGCGGGGATGGAAGGTATGGAAAAGTTACCTCAACGAAGCGAAGTAATGGAAGCGGATGTAACAAAACTCAAGGCATTTGTTGCGGCGCATGTACCGCAATAACATTTGATTTCTTCAATTTGGATAATGAGGTGAATTATGCCAACTGAAGTAAGTATCACGACAGTCGCGCATGTTATTCAATTGGCGGTTGCACCGGTATTTTTGCTGACCGGTGTCGGCACAATTTTAAGTGTGATGACCCACCGCTTGTCGCGCATTATTGACCGCTTCAGGGTGCTTGAAAGGGCGACGCCCAACGCAGACGAAGCAATATCGCGCCAGGCTGAAATGACAATACTGGCCCATCGGGAACGGGTGATTTATTGGTCAATCAGCTTGTGTACGGTCAGTGCACTGCTTATTTGTGTGGTAATCGTAACGCTTTTTGTAGGCTCCATAATGGGCGTACAACTGAGTAATGCCATCGCACTGTTGTTTATTGCGGCCATGCTTGCACTGATCGGCGGCTTTTTAACTTTGTTGCGGGAAATATTTATTGCTACCAGCAGCATTCATCGAGTGGGAAATAAAGAGTGAATCAAGAAAGTCCGTTACAAGAAAAAAATCCCGTTATATCCGCCACAAAAACCAGAAAATGGCTGCGACGCGGCCTTGAGTTACTGGTCATTATTGTGATTATTTTTGGTGTGCGTGCCTGGCAGCAACGCGATATTGCCAAGGGTGCTGCGCCAGCATTATCCGGGATGCTGCTGGATGGAGCTTCCTATGCATTAGCTGCCAAGCCAGTACAACCTGTTTTGGTTCACTTCTGGGCTACCTGGTGTCCTATCTGCCGCGCAGAGCAAGGTTCAATTGCATCCCTCGCCCATGACAATCCCAATGTCATTACCGTCGCAATGCAAAGTGGCAAAAGCGATGCAGTGCAGCAGTACATGCGCGAACAGTCGGTCAGCTTTCCGGTGATTAATGATGAAGATGGCCGGTTGTCAGAAAACTGGGGGGTGCGTGGCGTGCCCGCCAGCTTTATTATTGACACGGAGGGCAAGGTGCGTTTTGTTGAAATCGGCTATACAACAGGTTGGGGTCTGCGTTTCAGGCTCTGGCTGGCCGGTTTTTAACAGGAGCCAGGTATCAGGACAGAACGACCTGGTTGCGTCCGCTCTGCTTTGCAGTATACAAGGCCTGGTCAGCATGATTGATCATCTCATCCATGGTATCGAACAGGGTAGTGGTCACGCCTATGCTGATGGTCAAGTTGATTGACTCTGTGTCGTTTAGCGGAATAGGCATTGCCTCAATGTATTGCCTGATGCGTTCCATGGTTTCAACTGGTGCAGCGTTATTGATCGCAATAATACAAAACTCTTCACCGCCCATACGCGCCACGATATCGGATGTACGGAATCCCTTTGAGATAGCTTTAGCCACGGCTACGATCGCCATGTCACCCACATCGTGGCCATAGGTATCGTTGATACGTTTAAAGAAATCGATATCCAGCATCGCAATCATGATTTTAATATTGCTGCGTTTGGCGTTGCTGAATAAAACGTTACCCATTTCAAACAGATAGCGCCTGTTGTAGAGCTTGGTCAAATAATCCCGGTTCGCCTGTTCTTGTATGATACGCAAGCTGTCCAGGTAGTCGAGGCGTGTATTAACGCGGCTGACCAACTCTTCCACCAGGAATGGCTTGTGGATAATGTCATCGGCACCGGCTTTAAAAAAGCGAACACCGGAAAAATCGTTTGATGAGTTTGTGATACCGAGTATCGCGAGTTTGGTGCTGGGGTAGTTGGTGCGCATTTTCATGCATAATTCGATGCCATCCATGCCAGGTAATTCATAAGCTGTAATTGCGACCGAGATATCGTTCATACGATCAATCGTGTGGAGGGCGATTTCGGCACTTTCAACCTCTACTACTTCCAGCTTTTGTGTCAGCAGAATCTTTTTCAGATAGGAGCGATATGCCGGGTTTTGTTCAATGATAATGACTTTGCACTGCATGTTACGCAAAGTGTGAAGCACGCTCTTTTGAACGATTGCAATAGAGCCAGGTGATTGCTTGGTGACATAGTCAACAATGGGCTTTGCCGAGATACGCTCATGGGTGTCACTGTCCAGCGATCCCGTTAGTACGATGGTCGCAATGCCACAGCTTAAAACCATGTCTACCGCTTCGCCATCTTTTGCATCGGGCAGGTTCAGATCGGCTACAGCGACTTGGTATTTGTTCGGATGCTCAGCAATAAGTAGTTGAGCTGCATTAAGGGAGAGCGCCAGATCAACAGGAAGATTAACGACATTGCTGACAGCGTTTTTGACCACCATACCAACGGTTGGACTATCATCAACGATCAATATGCGCTTACTGTTTGGATCAAATTGGCTCATGAAGTGTCAGTATGGGGTGCGGATTTAATTTGATCGGCTTAAATTAAGGGGTAATTATAACCATATTTATCTTGTTGCCTTAAAGATTGATAGAGGAAATGGCAGGGGCAATTTGCTTAAAGGAGGAAGTGGTTGCAACATCACATCCTGCTGCGCAGAATATGAGTCTACACCGCAAGGTCAAGGAATTCTTTATCCGAAGAATTCCTTGGCCTTGTCCATCCAGGACTGGGCTCGGGGGCTGTGGCGAGCGCTGTCTTTGGTGCTGATGGTTTCAAATTCACGCAGCAGTTCTTTTTGCCGCTCGGTCAGTTTAACCGGCGTCTCAATCACTACATGGCAGTTTAAATCGCCGTGTGTATTGGTGCGCATGCCCTTGATGCCCTTGCCACGCAAGCGGAAGATCTTTCCCGACTGAGTCTCGGCCGGAATTTTGATGCGGGCAGTGCCATCCAGCGTGGGGATTTCAATCTCACCGCCCAGTGCGGCTGTTGTAAAGCTGATCGGCATTTCGCAATGCAGATCATCGCCATCACGCTGAAACACGCTGTGTGGTTTGATATGTATTTCCACATATAAATCCCCGGCGGGTGCACCGTGCATGCCGCCTTCACCATGGCCGCTATGGCGCAAACGCATACCTTCACCGATACCGGCCGGAATCTTGATTTCCAGCGTTTTGTGTTGCTTGATGCGGCCAGCACCGTTACAGGTGCCGCACGGTGAATTGATACTCTTGCCGCTGCCATGGCAGCGCGGGCATGTTTGCTGGATGGAGAAGAAACCTTGCTGCATTCGCACCTGACCGTGTCCGCCGCATGTCTGGCAGGTTGTCGGCGTGGTGCCTGGTTTTGCGCCGGAACCGTGGCAGGTGTCGCATTCGTCATAGGTGGGAATACGCACTTGCTTGCTGGCCCCGCGAGCGGCTTCTTCAAGCGTGATTTCCATGTTGTAGCGCAAATCTGCACCGCGCTGAGCCTGGCTGCGGCCACCCCCCCCGCGTCCGGCCCCGCCAAAGATATCGCCAAAGATGTCACCGAAATCAAATCCGCCTGCGCCACCGCCGAAGCCAGCCCCGCCTCTGCTGCCATCTGTGCCGGCATGGCCATATTGGTCATAGGCTGCGCGCTGCTGATCATCAGACAATGCCTCGTAGGCTTCCTTGGCTTCCTTGAACTGCTCTTCAGCTTTGGGATTGTCCGGATTGCGGTCGGGATGGTGCTTCATCGCCAGTTTGCGGTATGCTTTTTTGATGTCATCACTGCTTGCGTCTTTGTTGACACCCAGCACTTCGTAGTAATCGCGTTTGCTCATGTTGTAAATGGATCAAGGACCGCTTACCAAGTTGCCTGTTCAGCCCCTTTATAAGCGATCCTTTTTTCCTGCTCCTTGGTTGGTTATTTCTTCTCGCTTTTCACTTCGGTGAACTCGGCGTCCACTACATCGCCTTCATCTTTCCTGGCTTCGCCATGAGCAGCACCCGCATCACCTGCACCGCCACCTGACTGAGACTTGGCGGCTTCCGCAGCCTGCATTTTTTCTGCCAGCTTGTGCGCGGCGGTCGACAGGGATTCAGTCTTTGCCGTGATCGCATCTTTGTCGTCGTTTTTGACAACTTCTTCGGCTTCTTTCATCGCATTTTCGATCGCGCCTTTTTCATCGGCAGTCAATTGTTCGCCGTATTCTTTCAGCGATTTCTTTGTGCTGTGGATCAAGGCATCCAGCTGGTTGCGTGCAGTAACGAGTTCGATCGCTTTGCGGTCATCTTCGGCATACAGTTCTGCATCCTGAACCATTTTCTGGATCTCGGCTTCAGACAAACCGGAACTGGCCTGGATCTTGATCTTGTTTTCCTTGCCGGTTGCCTTGTCCTTGGCGGAAACATGCAGAATTCCGTTGGCATCAATATCAAAGGTCACTTCAATCTGAGGCATGCCGCGCGGTGAAGGCGGGATATCAGACAGGTTAAACTGGCCCAGGCTCTTGTTGCCGGAGGAAACATCACGCTCACCCTGAAGCACATGGATGGTGACGGCCGACTGGTTGTCTTCAGCTGTAGAGAAAACCTGCGATGCCTTGGTCGGAATCGTGGTGTTCTTCTTGATCAGCTTGGTCATCACGCCGCCCATGGTTTCGATACCCAGGGACAAGGGGGTCACGTCCAGCAGCAACACGTCTTTCACTTCGCCCTGCAACACGCCGCCCTGAATCGCGGCACCCACGGCTACAGCTTCATCCGGGTTCACGTCCTTGCGTGCTTCCTTGCCGAAGAACTCTTTAACCTTCTCCTGTACTTTCGGCATACGTGTCTGGCCACCGACCAGAATAACGTCGGCGATATCGGTAATGCTGACACCGGCGTCTTTCATTGCAATTTTGCATGGCTCGATAGTACGGGCGATCAGGTCTTCAACCAGGCTTTCCAGTTTGGCACGTGTAATCTTCACGGCCAGGTGCTTGGGGCCTGAAGCATCTGCAGTAATGTATGGCAAATTAACTTCGGTCTGCTGGGCAGAAGAAAGCTCAATCTTGGCTTTTTCCGCAGCATCCTTCAGGCGTTGCAGAGCCAGCATATCTTTCTTCAGATCTATGCCGCTTTCTTTCTTGAACTCATCAACCAGGAATTCGATCACGCGCATGTCGAAGTCTTCACCGCCAAGGAAGGTGTCGCCGTTGGTCGATAAAACTTCAAACTGATGTTCGCCGTCAATTTCGGAAATATCGATAATGGAGATATCGAAAGTACCACCGCCGAGGTCGTACACCGCAATCTTGCGGTCACCTTCCTGCTTGTCCATACCAAAGGCCAGTGCCGCTGCAGTTGGCTCGTTGATAATACGTTTAACTTCCAGGCCGGCAATACGGCCTGCATCCTTGGTTGCCTGACGCTGGCTGTCGTTAAAGTAGGCTGGTACCGTGATAACCGCCTCGGTCACTGGCTCGCCGAGATAGTCTTCGGCGGTTTTTTTCATTTTCATCAATACCTGCGCGGAAATTTCAGGTGCAGAAATATCCTTGTCACGTACCTTGATCCAGGCGTCGCCGTTTTTGGCTTTAACAATACTGTAAGGTACCATACCGATGTCTTTTTGTACCATCGGCTCTTCAAAGCGGCGGCCGATCAGGCGCTTTACACCATACAAGGTGTTTGTGGGGTTGGTAACGGCCTGGCGTTTAGCCGGTGCGCCAACCAGTACTTCGCCGTCTTCCATGTAGGCGATGATGGAAGGGGTAGTGCGAGCGCCCTCGGCATTCTCGATTACTTTCGGCTTGCCGCCTTCCATAACGGATACGCAAGAGTTTGTGGTGCCCAAATCAATACCAATAATCTTTCCCATGATGCTTCCTTTCGAATTGTGATTGCTAACTGTGTAATTGTTTTAAAGTAACTGTTGGATACTAAATAAGGCTTAGTCCACATATTTCAAGTGGACCAATGTTATTACCTTTAGGCTTTGTCCTTTGCCACCATCACCATGGCCGGGCGCAATACACGCTCATTCAGGCTGTAACCCTTTTGCATGACGGATACAACAGTATTGGCTTCCTGCTGACTTTCTATCATGCCGATAGCCTGATGCTTGTGTGCATCAAATTTTTCGCCTACGGGGTTGAGTTCCTTGATTTGAAATTTTTCAAATACGCTGCTGAGCTGCTTCAGGGTCAGTTCCATCCCGCTCTTAAAGCTTTCTACGGTGGTGTTTTGTACCGACAGACCGGCTTGCAGGCTGTCCATTACGGCCAGCATCTCATTGGCAAAACGCTCAACCGCAAACTTTTGCGCCTTGCTGACATCTTCGAGTGCGCGGCGGCGGATGTTTTCGCCTTCAGCCTTTGAGTACATCCAGGCATCATAGTGTTCCTGGGCTTTGAGTTCAGCCACTTTCAGCATTCCTTCCATGCTGGGCATTACCTCGGGGGCGTTATTCGTCTCTTGCGAGTTTTCATTGCTTGGTTCCATGCCTATCTCCAAATGATCAGTGTTGCGGTAGATTGGGATGAAAACACTGAGTTCAAGAGGGTGAATAAAATATTTTTTCGCATGAGATAATATCGCCTTGATATTCACGTTTCGCGCAATGCCTCTCCGGCAGGTGCAGCTCCAGACTTAAATGAGTTCCAGCCATCCCAACTATTACTGGCGTATCGCCGGGTTCTATTTTTTCTACTTTGCCTTTGTGGGGATGTTTGCGCCCTACTGGAGCCTGTATTTGCACTCGATAGAGTTCGATGCGGTACAGATAGGCATCCTGATGTCGGTGCAGCCGGTAATGCGCATGCTGGCGCCCGCAATGTGGGGGTGGCTGGCAGACTATCTGGGAAATCGTCACGTTGTGGTGCAGATAGCGGCTTTTGGCAGCGCACTTTGTTACCTGGGAGTGTTTTTTACCACAGATTATTATGGATTGTTGTTGGTATTGGCGTTAATGAGCTTTTTCTGGAGCGCTTCCATGCCACTGGTGGAGGCGACGACGCTGACCTATCTGGGCAAAAATGCGTCGCGTTATGGACGCTTGCGTTCGTGGGGTTCTGTGGGGTTTATTGTGGCCGTGCTGGGGCTCGGTTATGCGCTGGATTACATTGCCATCCGCTGGATTTTATGGGCGGGTTTGATTATTCAAATAGGCATCCTGTTTTACTCGCGCCGAATACCGCCTGCCGAGGTGCTTGCTCACCATACCGATAGTCACCCGATCTTGCGTATCGTGCTGCAACCACAAGTATTGGCATTGTTTGGCGCATGCTTTTTAATGGCTGTTGCACATGGCCCTTATTACACATTTTTCTCGATCTATCTGGTAGAGCATGGCTATGCGAAGAGTGCCGTCGGTGCGTTGTGGACGCTGGGTGTGGTCTGCGAAATTGTGGTGTTTTTTGCCATGCCTAAACTGATGCGGCGTTGTTCTCTGCCCCAGTTGTTGATGGTCAGCATGGCATTGGCGGTGTTGCGCTTTCTGTTGATTGGTTGGCAAGTGGATACCTTGTGGTTATTACTGTTCGCACAGGTTTTGCATGCGGCCACTTTTGGCGCTTTTCATGCGGCAGCAGTAACAATGGTGCATCACTTCTTTCGCGGGCGGCATCAATCCAGGGGGCAGGCACTTTTCGGCAGCGTGACCTATGGTGCGGGCGGCATGGTGGGTGGATTGCTCAGCGGGCCGCTGTGGTTGCATTGGGGGGCAAGTGTGATGTTCACATTTAGCGCCGGTACGGCTTTGCTCGGTTTGGGATTGATGTGGTGGAGGCTGAGGCGGTTGGATATAAGCTAGTGGAAAAATCAACCGTTTCGAGTTTGCTAAAAGCATGTATTTGAAAATGTGTGCATGTTCATTACATACTGAACAGTTGCCAAATAACCTTGAAAAGTACTCAAACGTGGCGTACCCCCCTTCTGCTGTGGCATAATTATGCGCTCTGCTAGGGCACAATAATGAACAATCAAACTCTTTACGACAAACTCTGGAATTCCCACGTGGTACGCAGCGAGGCTGATGGTACGGCTCTGCTGTATATCGATCGCCACCTGGTGCATGAAGTCACCAGCCCGCAAGCCTTTGAAGGTCTGCGCATTGCGGGGCGCAAGCCTTGGCGCACCAACTCAATGCTGGCCGTGCCTGACCATAATGTGCCTACAGTAAGTCGCGTGGAGCGTATTCATGATCCGGTATCGCGTGTGCAGGTTGAAACGCTTGATATGAATTGCAAGGAATTTGGTGTGACCGAATTCAAGATGAACGATTTGCGTCAGGGTATCGTGCATGTGATCGGCCCGGAGCAGGGGGCCACGCTGCCCGGTATGACTATTGTGTGTGGTGATTCGCATACCAGTACGCATGGCGCGTTTGCCGCATTGGCATTTGGTATTGGCACTTCAGAGGTCGAGCATGTCATGGCTACTCAGTGCCTGCTGATTAAAAAAACCAAAGTCATGCAGATACTGGTGGAAGGTAAGCTCGGCAATGGCGTTACCGCCAAGGATGTGGTGCTGGCTATCATAGGCAAAATCGGTACGGCGGGCGGCACGGGTTATTCAGTCGAATTTGCCGGCAGTACCATTCGCGGCCTGTCGATGGAAGGTCGCATGACTATCTGTAACATGGCGATCGAGGCCGGTGCGCGTGCCGGCATGATTGCTGCGGATGAAACGACCATCAACTATTTCAAGGGTCGTCCTTTTGCGCCGCAAGGTGAGCTGTGGGACAAAGCGGCGGCTTACTGGCAAACCTTGCACAGCGATGCAGGTGCGAAATTTGACAAGGTGGTGACACTTGATGCTGCAGCTATCAAGCCGCAAGTGACATGGGGTACGTCACCTGAAATGGTGGTGGCGGTTGATGGCCGTGTGCCTGACCCCAAGCAGGAGAGTGATGTGGTCAAGCGCAGCAGTATGGAGCATTCTCTGGCTTATATGGGCTTGCAGGCGAATACGCCGATCACCGAGATCAAGATCGACAAGGTGTTTATCGGTTCCTGTACCAATTCGCGCATTGAGGATTTGCGCGCGGCAGCAGCTGTGGTTCGCGGCAAACATATTGCGGACAATATAATGCTCGCGATGGTGGTGCCCGGCTCGGGCCTGGTTAAGCAGCAGGCAGAACTAGAGGGGCTTGATAAGGTATTTATCGCGGCTGGTTTTGAGTGGCGCGAGCCGGGTTGCTCCATGTGTCTGGCGATGAATGACGATCGACTGTCTCCCGGCGAGCGTTGCGCCTCCACCTCCAACCGAAACTTTGAAGGTCGCCAGGGGCAGGGTGGCCGCACCCATCTGGTGAGCCCTGCCATGGCGGCTGCCGCAGCAATAGCGGGCCACTTTGTGGATGTCTCAAAATGAAGGGGTCCTTGATTTTGCTGCTGCTGTTAAGCGCTAGCCCGTTTGCGAGTGCATGGGCGAAAGATGAAGTGAGCGGCAAGGATATTGCAGCCAGCTTGAAGCGGGCTGGTGATGTTGTGGGCACTGGCATGGGAGCTGCAGGCAAAGCCATTGCGCCGGAAGTCAGCAAGGCGGAGTCTTGGCTGGATGGCGCGATAAAAAGCGGTGATAAAAAAACAGACAAGGCGGGCAAGTAATGCAGAAATTTTCTTTACTGGATGGATTGGTCGTACCGCTGGACAGAGCCAACGTCGATACGGATGCGATCATACCAAAGCAGTTTCTCAAGTCGATCAAACGTTCGGGTTTTGGACCGAATGCATTTGATGAGTGGCGTTATCTGGACCACGGTGAGCCGGGCATGGACAACAGCAAGCGCAAGCTCAATCCGGATTTTGTGCTGAACCAGCCGCGTTACAAAGGCGCGCAAATTCTGCTGACCCGTGAAAATTTTGGCTGCGGCTCTTCGCGCGAGCATGCGCCGTGGGCACTGGAGGATTATGGTTTCCGCGTGATTATTGCGCCAAGTTATGCCGATATCTTTTTCAACAACTGCTTCAAGAATGGCCTGCTGCCGATACGTCTGGATGCGGCTATCGTTGATGCACTGTTCAAGGCTGAAGCTAAAACCAGCGGCTTCAAATTGCACGTAGATCTGGAGCAGCAAAAAATTACTACACCGGATGGTACGGTTTATCCGTTTGAAGTAGAGGCCTTTCGCAAGCATTGTCTGTTGAACGGTCTGGATGATATTGGTCTGACCATGCAGCATGTGGATGACATCAGGGCGTATGAACACCGGCGCAAGGTTGAGGCACCCTGGCTATTTTCCTGATAACGGATTTAGAATTTAAATAGAGAATAAAAAAATGAAAATTGCAGTATTGCCCGGTGACGGCATAGGTCCCGAAATCGTAGCCCAGGCTGTCCGCGTGCTGGAAGTGTTGCGTAGCGAAGGTTTGAAAATCGAGATGGAATACGCCCATATCGGTGGCGCCGGCTATGACGCTGCCAAGGATCCCTTGCCCGAAGCGACATTGAAACTGGCGCATGCCTCTGATGCTGTGTTGCTGGGTGCGGTAGGTGGGTATCAGTATGACAACCTGCCTCGTCCGCAACGCCCCGAGCAAGGTTTGCTGCGCATACGCAAGGGCTTGGGATTGTTTGCAAACCTGCGTCCCGCGATGGTGTATCCCGAGCTGGCAAACGCTTCGAGCCTGAAACCGGAAATTGTTGCAGGCCTGGACATTATGATTCTGCGTGAACTCACCGGGGATATTTATTTTGGCCAACCGCGTGGTATTCGCAATCTGGAAAACGGTGAGCGACAGGGCTTCGATACCATGCTGTATAGCGAATCAGAAATCCGACGCATTGCGCATGTGGGCTTCCGGATTGCGATGAAAAGAAATAAAAAAGTCTGCTCGGTGGATAAGGCCAATGTGCTGGATACCAGCATGTTGTGGCGTGAGATCGTGACGGCAGTAGGGAAGGAATATCCCGCAGTAGAGTTGTCGCACATGTATGTGGATAACGCGGCGATGCAACTGGTACGAGCACCCAAACAGTTTGATGTAATCGTTACGGGCAATATTTTCGGTGATATTTTGTCGGATGAGGCTTCGATGCTGACCGGTTCTATCGGCATGCTGCCGTCCGCGTCGCTGGATGCAAACAATAAAGGATTGTACGAGCCTTGCCACGGCTCCGCACCCGATATTGCAGGAAAAAATATAGCCAATCCTTTGGCTACCATTTTGTCAGTTGCAATGATGATGCGTTATACCTTTGCGCGTGAAGATGTGGCCCAACGTATTGAGGCTGCCGTGCGTAAAACACTGCAAAAAGGTTTGCGTACCGGTGATATATTTGAGGACGGGTTGAGTAAGGTAGGCACGGACGCGATGGGTGATGCGGTTGTTGCGGCACTTAAGTAAATAATAAAGGGTGGCTTTGAATTCGCCCGGGTGAGTTTGATAAAAGGTGGGGATATGAGAGTAGGTCTGGTGGGTTGGCGCGGCATGGTGGGTTCGGTTCTGATGCAGCGTATGCGAGAGGAGCGTGATTTCGATCTGATTGAGCCGGTATTCTTTACCACCTCGCAAAAGGGCGGCAAAGCCCCTGATGTGGGTCGCGGAGTAGCTGATTTAAAAGACGCAAACAGTATCGATGATCTGCGTGCTATGGAGGTGATCATCTCTTGTCAGGGCGGCGACTACACCACTGATATTTTCCCTAAGCTGCGTGCGGCTGGCTGGAAAGGTTATTGGATAGATGCGGCTTCAACCTTGCGCATGGAAAAAGACAGCGTCATTATTCTGGATCCGGTAAATCTGGATGTGATCAAGCAGGCGTTGAAAGATGGCAAGAAGGATTTTATCGGCGGCAACTGCACAGTCAGTCTGATGCTGATGGCGTTGGGCGGCTTGTTCAAGGCTGATTTGATCGACTGGATAACATCGATGACATATCAGGCTGCTTCCGGTGCAGGTGCGCAAAATATGCGCGAGTTGTTGACCCAAATGGGCGAAGCGCACAAGGTTGCGCAGAAATTACTGGAGGACCCCGCATCCGCCATTCTTGATATCGATCGCGAAGTTGCCGGTATCCTGCGCGATGAAAAGTTTCCCACCGCCAATTTTGGCGTGCCGCTGGCGGGAAGCCTGATTCCTTGGATAGACAAAGATTTGGGTAACGGTCAGAGCAAGGAAGAATGGAAAGGCAAAGCGGAAACCAACAAGATATTGGGCCGCGATGCGAAGCCAATTTCGGTAGATGGATTGTGTGTGCGGATTGGCGCGATGCGTTGCCACAGCCAGGCAATGACGATCAAATTGAAACGCGATGTTCCGCTGGATGAGATCAATGCGATGCTGGCAGCAGCCAACGACTGGGTGAAAGTGGTGCCTAATGAGCGCCAGGAGACCATTCGTGAGCTAACTCCGGCAGCGGTAACCGGCAAGCTCACCGTGCCGGTTGGACGTTTGCGCAAGATGGATATGGGTGGTGAATATTTATCTGCATTTACAGTGGGTGACCAGTTGTTGTGGGGTGCAGCGGAGCCATTAAGACGCATGCTGCGTATACTGCTTAATAATTAAGCGGTATAAATTGGTAATCTTATTTATAAATGGTGGGTTAACGCATGATTTTAGAGTGGACATTAGCTTGCATCTCTAACTCTATGATGTTAATCTAAATAACAGAGCAAAATAATAAGGGTGGCAACGTGCTAAAAACACTTCTGAAATCGGTAGGACTATTGGCCTGTATGGTCTGGTTCAGTCTCGCCAGTGCGGCAACGATGGGTGGCATCAATGTTATGTCTACTTTGGGTGGACCACTGAAGGCGGAAATTTCATTAGCCGAACTGGCAAAAAATGATAAATCAGCGCTCGTTGCCAAACTTGCATCCGTCAATGAGTTTAAGAGTGCGGGTCTGGACTTCCCCTATAGCTTACCCAAGTTAACTTTTGAAGTAAAAACACGCGACAATGGTGAAGCATATATCAAGCTCACCTCCACACAATCTGTCAATGAACCTTTCGTCTCCCTGTTGGTTGAATTAAGCTGGCCTTCAGGCAAGCTGCTGCGTGAATATACCTTCCTGCTGGATCCTGCCAGTTTTGTTCCGGAACAACCCAAGGCGACCGAAGTTAAACCGGTTGAGCCTATGGTGCCGATCACGGAGCCAGCACCAGCGGTTGTACCTGTTGTAACCCCAACGACGACTCCTGAAGAAGCTGCGATGGTAGCCGCCGAGCCAGTAGCGGCGCCTATGGTAGAGGCTACTGTAGCTGCAGAACCAGTTCCCGCAGAAAAAGTACCCGCCCAAAGCAGTTTAACGAATGCTGACATGGTTGCGGCAGAAAAAGTACCAGCTGAACCCGTATTGGCTGAGCCGGGCAAGTTTGAACTTGCAGAGCAAGTAAATGTAGAGCCTTTGGCAACCGCATCTCAGTCAGCAACTACAGGTTCGGTAATTGTAGAAAAAGGCGATACGCTGGGTAGAATTGCCGACGAAGTTAAACCGGTCGATGTCAGTCTGGAACGCATGCTGGTGGCGATGTATCGAGCCAACGCCAAGAAATTTGATGGCAAAAACATGAACCGTATCAGGGCCGGCAAAATATTGCGTATGCCTGAAGCGAGTGAAATTGAGAAGGTAACCCAGTCGGCAGCGATCAAGGAAATTCGCGCACAGGTTGCTGACTGGCAAGACTACCGGCAAAAGCTGGCGGCTGCTCAGTCTATGGCGCCTGAACAGGCACCCAAGCAGGAAGTAGCCGGTAAAATTAACACGGCTGTAGCTGAGAAAGCACCCGTAGCGAAAGAATCTGCAAAAGAAGTATTGAGACTTTCCAAGGGTGAGTCGCTGGGTGATAAAGCCGTTACCGGTAGTGGCGCAACCAAGAAAGAAAAAATGATCGCCAAGGCTGATGATGCAACAGCCAAAAGCAAGCAAGTGCAAGAGGAGCAGAAAAAGTTAGCCCAGCTGGAA
>JANXWX010000230.1 GCA_025350915.1 Nitrosomonadales bacterium | reverse complement strand
TGCCCGGCAAGATTGAACAGGAAATCCTTACCTGTGAGTAAGTAGGCTATCGCAAAGGGGTCTCGCACATCACATACATTTACTGTGACCTTTTCGCGGATGTCTTCTATATTAAATGTGTTGCCGCCATATTGAGGTATGAGGCTATCAACAAGCGTGACATCTGCCCCCCGCATCACGAGAACGCGCGCGAGATTAGAACCGATGAAGCCGAGACCGCCAGTAATTAATACTTTTGCATTGGCGTAAGAATTCAAGAGGCTTTCTCCGCAAGGACTACATGGTCAAGAAAAAGGTCGGGATTGTCTGGCAACATTCGGCGCGCAAGTAAACCCATTGCATTAACGGTTGCCATGACTGATGCAGTAAACAACAGTTTTGATGGCCTTGACCAGCCTTGCGTAACCTTGAATAGATAAGCGTTCGCAAGCTGAAAAAGAATGGATGCATCGGCACCAATTTTTTTATGATGAACAATTTTAAGTCCCTGCTTTTCCAACAGCGCGCGCAAGCCAAAACTGGAATATCGCGCGTAATCGTACGGTTGCTCGTGCTCATCCCACACAAAAGGCACGGTAAGCAATAGCTTCCCGCTCGGCTTTAATACCCGCACAACTTCTCCAAGAAATTCATCCGGGTTGAACACATGCTCCAACACTTGATTGCATAGAATAGAGTCGAACGAAGCATCAGCAAATGGGAATACGTTCCCATCGTAGTGATGGTCAGAAATTCCACGCTTACGTGATGCTTCGCTATCAATATCCAACCCAATGTAAGCGTCAACGGCAAACAGGGCTTGATACGGCTTGCTGCCACATCCCACATCAAGCAACCGGCCAGATAGCATCGGTGCAAATTCAGTCATTGCATCGCGCAACCCAGAGCGCGCAAAGTAAAAAGAGTTCACAAAAATACCAAGCCAGCCTGGGAAAAACATTTGTCGCTGGTAGATCGCCTTGAGACGCTTAATCATCGGCACGTCTCCAGCAACATACCCTGAAATGAGAATTCAGAATCATTTGTAGTACGGACATACCCTTCTGAGCTTATATTGGGTGCAATCAGGCACCAATTATTAGCCAAGAGCTTCTCAAATTCGGATAGTGAAAAAATCCACATCGGATAACTGGCAGAATAGATAGCGGCAGGCACTTTTTGAACGACCAATTTATCTTTTGCATGTAAGGTGAACGGAGTACGGTCAACGACCAAACACAGCGCACCAACCTTATTCAATTCACTAATAAGGTCAGCCGGCGACTCCAGGTATTGCAATACACTCGATAACAAAATTACATTCGGTTTATTTTCAGATAGACACTCTACTATCGTTTTATAAAATCGTAGCTGCTCATCTTGAATATGTTTTCGCCCAGCCTCTACGTAATGAGGTTGTTCCACCACATTCCAGCGCACATCCGGTAGCGACTGTAAAAATTTCCGATTTTGAAAATAACTACTGCCCAGAGCCCCGCCAAAATCCAACACGTTTAGTCTACCGCCACTGCGAGCAGCCGCCCACATTAGCCCCGCGAGCACAGGCCATGCATATTCAATTTGATCAAAGAGCACGGAATCACGTTCGGCTGCTACTTCACCATGCTTAACCTTGAGGGTGGAGGCTAAAACTTTGGCAAGAATCTCTTCCGCACCATAACCAGTGCAATGGCTGTTAGCTTCCTCCCAAGTGGCAAAATCGCCCTCAAAACGAAGCCTCCCACCACGAACTTGGCGAAACCAACGAGCCAAAACTGGCGGCAACCAATCGCGAGCCAGTGCTTTCAATACACTCATCTGCCCACCATCCTTATCAAAGCACGTGCCTTACGCGCCAATCGTCCCAACAGACCCATTTGCCCTTGCCTGAAAAAATCTTCAAAAGCTTGCCTGCCTTCTTGCGATGGATCACTGTTAATATTGTTTAGGCTAATTTGTGTGCGGCTCAAATTAGCATCAAAGCCTGCTGACTCTCCACAGTGAGTACCACTATTATCATTGCCAATGTTATGCACTAGGCTGCGTCCGGGATAAAGCGTCAATTTGTCCGCCAGAAAAGCTGACGCATACCAGCGCACGGCCCATGAGTCATTTGTGCTTTTGATCTGCCCTTCAAGCATTTTGGAAAAAGGATACGTC
>JANXWX010000208.1 GCA_025350915.1 Nitrosomonadales bacterium | reverse complement strand
TCGTTTGGCCAGTTGTGGGATTACAAGAGCGAAGCCTGGGCGCGGAGATTCTTCGAGAACTGGAAGGACAGCCTGAAATGGCAACGGCTGAAACCCTATGAGAAATTTGCCGAAATGATCGAACGTCATTGGGATGGGATCCCCGCTTATTGCAAACCGGAGAACAAGGTCTCACTCGGATTCGTTGAAGGACTCAACAATAAGATACGAGTCATCCAGCGCCGGGCATATGGCCTGCGCGATGAAGCATATTTGCGGCTAAAAATACTCACGCCTATGCTCCCGATACTCTAAAAAACATGAAATTTACCCACTCGATTACGCGAAGACCCGCTTTTTTATTCAGCAATGCCCTGATTAATCTCTCGGTGACCGAGGGTATTTTACCCATCTCTTCGACCAAAATGCTATAGACTTAAGTATAGGTTTTGAGAAGCCGAACATTACCGACTTTCCAGCACTTCCCAGCGGGTCATCAATGTCATTAGCTCTTCTTCAATCGCTGCAGCACGTGTCTGCAATTTTTGCGCTTGTTTTGGGTCATCCCGATACATTTTACCCGCCGACAAGATCGCACCCACTTCAGCTTGTTCACGTTCCAATATTTGTATCGCTACCTGAATGGTTTCCAGTTCTTTCACCTCTTTGAAGCTTAGCTTAGAAGCGGATTTGGCTTTTCCACTCTCTGTATTAACTGCCGGTTTAGCTTCAGTTGCACGTGCTGGTGTAGCTGATGCAGAATTAAAATTACGCATGCGCACCCAGTCTTCATAGCCGCCCACATATTCCTTGAGTTTGCCGTCTCCTTCGAAAGCGATAACCTGGGTAACGACGTTGTCGAGAAAGGCGCGGTCATGGCTGACCAGGAACAGCGTTCCTTCGTAGTTGGCAAGCAACTCTTCCAGCAACTCCAGCGTTTCAATATCCAGATCGTTGGTCGGTTCGTCCAGCACCAGCACGTTGGTTGGGCGGGTAAACAAGCGCGCCAATAACAAACGATTGCGCTCTCCTCCGGACAAACTCTTAACCGGCGAGCGTGCGCGTTCCGGGGCAAACAGAAAATCGCCCAGATAACTGATTACGTGTTTGCGCACACCGGCGATTTCGATGAAATCTGCGCCCTGGCTGATGGTATCGACCAGTGTTGCTTCCTCATTTAACTGCGCACGCAACTGGTCAAAATACGCCACCGACATTTTGGTACCGAGTTTAACCTCACCGCTATCCGGCTGCATTTCACCCAGTATCATTTTAAGCAAGGTGCTCTTGCCCGCGCCATTCGGACCCAGCAAACCAATTTTGTCGCCACGCTGAATGCGGCAGGAAAAATTATCAACAATTTTGCGTCCCTTAAATGACTTACAGACGTTGCTCAGCTCGGCCACCAACTTGCCGGAACGCTCCCCGGCATCCACGTTCAGCCCCACCTTGCCTACCGTTTCGCGACGGGCTGCGCGGTCACGACGCAACTGCTCAAGGCGACGCACACGACCCTCGTTACGCACACCGCGCGCCTTGATGCCCTGGCGGATCCAGACTTCCTCCTGCGCCAGTACTTTGTCAAATTTGGCATTAGTAACCGATTCATCAGCCAGCATTTTTTCCTTCAAGGTCTGGTAGGCAGCAAAATTACCGGGGAAGCTGGCCAACTGGCCGCGATCCAGCTCAACAATGCGCGTTGCTACCCCGTCCAGGAATCGTCTGTCGTGGGTTACCAGCAATACACTTCCACGGAAATTATTCAACAACCCTTCCAGCCACTCTATCGAGGAAAAATCCAGATGGTTGGTGGGTTCGTCCAGAATCAACACTTCCGGCTCGGCGACCAACGCCTGCGCCAGCGCTACTCGTTTGCGCACCCCGCCAGAAAGGGAGCCAACGAGCGCTTCAGGATCCAATTCAAGTCGCTGGATGGCTGTCTCAATACGCGCCTGCACTGCCCAGCCATTCTGCGCCTCCAGCTTGGTTTGCAACGGCTCCATCGCAGCTAGCAGGGTATCGTAATCGGCATCGGGCTCTGCCAGTTGGTGCGACAAATGATGATACTCGCTGATAATCTGATACAAATCACCCAGGCCGCGAGCGACCTCATCAAACACAGTGGCCTCCGAATTCAATACCGGCTCCTGGCTGACATAGCAAACCCGTGCTCCCGGCGCACGCCACACAATACCATCGTCCAGCGCTGCCTCGCCGGCCAGCACCTTTAACATGCTGGACTTACCGCCGCCATTACGACCGATGAGGCCGACACGCTCCCCTTCATCCAGTTGAAAATCGATTTCGTCGAGTAAGGCGACGTGACCAAAAGCCAGTGAGGCTTTGTTAAGAGAGATATAAGGCATTATTTTTTACTTTGAGAAAGAATGATGATTAATAAATGAATACAACTTGTCGAAATAAAGTTTCAGTGCTTTTGCACTTCTTTTAATAACTTTAAATCTTCGATTATTTCCCTGGAGTGCCGCGATGTTTCCACACTGTCGTACACCTTGCTGATGATGCCCTGCGGGTTAATTAGAAAGGTGTAGCGCTTCGCTACTTTATATATTCCCAGATTTAATAACACGCCGTAATGTGCCGCGACATCGGAGTCTTTACCCGCCAGCAACGGGAATGGCAAATGATATTTCTGGGCAAATGCGGCATGGCTGCTGCTATCATCCAGACTAACACCCACCACTTTTGCACCCAGTGCGGTCAACTGCACGAGGTCGTCACGAAATGCACAGGCTTCCTGTGTACAGCCGGGGGTATCATCCTTGGGATAAAAATACAGCACCAGCCACGTGCCCGTATAGTCCTTTAACTTATGCAACTTGCCGTTTTGATCAGGCAAATTAAAATCCGGTGCGGCTTGTCCGGCTTTTGGCGTGTCGCCAGCCAACGCAATGCGCATGAGCAACAGAGACAAGGCTCCTGCCAAACCAAACAATATTAACCACTTCATCAGCATTTAAAATAACCAGGCAAACCCCAAGAGTGTGATTTTACTCGATTTCATCGAGACCGGCCTATTAGTTGTTTGCGCTTATATTTAATATTTCAAGCAGTAGCAGTCTTATAGGAGAACGCTCACCTCAATGTTTTTGACATAATTGAATGCTAATTATCGTGTTCGCACGCATATATTGTAAGATGTCAGCTACCGCACAAAAATCACTGAATAATCACGCCTTCTATTTTGAGCGCGCCCAGGAATAAATTGCTGGAAAATAAAATTAATTATTTGCTTCCTACACCTGATTTCGGAAACCCTGTATGTTAAAAAAGATTAAGGTTAAAGACTTAAAATTGGGAATGTATCTCCAGGAAATCTGTGGCAGCTGGATGGACCATCCTTTCTGGAAAAAGTCATTTGAACTCACTGAAGCGCAGGATTTAAAAACACTTGCAGAATGCGGTATCAGTGAAGCTTGGATAGATACCGATAAGGGGCTGGATACGGAATCCGAAATAGATAATTTAAGCCAGGATGAAGCAAACGAAAAAATAAATATCAGTTTGCAACAAGCTGCGCTTTCGAGTATCAAACCTGTCACACGCGTTTCAATGCAGGAAGAAATTGAGATTGCCCGCAAAGTACATAGCAAAGCCGCAACAGCAGTTACTTCAATGTTTCAGGAAGCACGCATGGGAAAAGCGCTGCAGCTAGAAGGGATCGACACCCTGGTTGATGACATCACCCAATCCATTTCCAGAAACCCCGAGGCTTTTCTGAGCCTCGCCAGGCTTAAAACCAAAGATAACTATACCTACCTGCATTCAGTTGCTGTCTGTGCGCTGATGATTGCACTGGGGAAACAAATGAATCTGGATCCGGCTTTGATAAAGGATCTGGGCATGGCAGGTTTATTGCATGATGTCGGTAAAATGATGGTCCCTGATGAAGTCCTGAATAAACCAGGCCGACTGACCGATAGCGAATTCACGATCGTCAAAAATCATCCGCTAAGAGGCTGGGAAATTCTGAAAGCTTCTGAGGGCGTCAGCGCAATTGCCCTGGATGTATGCCTGCATCACCATGAGCGGGTGGATGGCACCGGATATCCTGACAAAATTTCCGGCGATGACTTGTCGCTCTTTGCACGTATGGGTTCGGTGTGTGATGTATATGATGCGATAACTTCTGAACGTTGTTACAAGGCCGGCTGGGCACCCGCTGAATCAATTCGTAAAATGGCTGAATGGCAAGAGGGTCAGTTCGACAGCACGATTTTTCAGGCCTTCGTCAAAACCATCGGTATCTATCCATCGGGCACGCTGGTAAAATTGAAATCGACTCGCTTGGCAGTCGTTATTGAACAATCAGATAAAAACTTGCTCACACCTATCGTGAAGGTGTTTTTTTCTACCAAAGCCAATAGCCCCATGCAGCCCGAGATCATTAACCTCGCCCAATCTACAGATAGTATTTTAAATGCTGAAGATCCGGCCAAATGGCGATTCGATCTCAAAAAACTGAGCGGCATCTAACTTTAAACTCACCACATACGGGAGGTTCTCATGTCCAACTCAATCGATTCAGTACTGAACGAAACACGCATATTTAACCCTTCTGATGCTTTTGTGAAACAAGCCAATGTGTCCGGCATGGCTGCCTACACTGCGTTGGTTCAGGCCGCACAAAAAGATTATGAAGGCTACTGGGCCAAGCTTGCGCGTGAATTTATCGAATGGAAAAAACCTTTCACCAAAATTCTGAATGAAAGCAATGCGCCCTTTTTCAAATGGTTTGAAGATGGGCAACTTAACGTTTCCTATAATTGCCTGGACAGACATTTGGCAACTCAGGCGGATAAAATTGCATTGATCTTCGAAGCAGATGGCGGCAAAGTCAGCAAGGTCAGTTACCGTGAACTGCATGGCCGTGTCTGCCAATTTGCGAATGGACTAAAATCACGCGGCATAAAAAAAAGCGATCGTGTCGTGATTTACATGCCCATGAGTGTTGAAGCTATTGTCGCCATGCAGGCATGTGCCCGCATTGGCGCGATACATTCTGTGGTATTCGGCGGCTTTTCCTCCAAGAGTCTGCAGGAACGCATCATCGACGCCAAGGCAGTCGCGGTGATTACCGCCGATGGACAAATGCGCGGCGGCAAAACCATACCATTAAAAAAAGCCGTGGACGATGCACTTGCGATGGGTGGGTGTGAAACCATCCATAGCGTGATTGTTTATCGCAGAACGGGAACCGATGTCGCCTGGGATGACGATATTGATCTGTGGTATCACGAGCTCTTCAATAAATCTTCTACAAACTGCGAACCGGAATGGGTTGATGCGGAGCACCCCTTGTTCATCCTCTACACATCAGGCTCCACCGGCAAACCCAAAGGCGTACAACACTCCAGCGGCGGGTATTTGCTGGGCGCGATGACCTCCATGCACTGGGTATTTGACTACAAGCCTGCAGATATCTTCTGGTGTACCGCCGACGTGGGCTGGATAACCGGCCATAGCTATGTTGCTTATGGCCCACTGGCAATGGGTGCAACCCAGGTTATCTTTGAAGGCATCCCAACCTATCCGGACGCTGGCCGATTCTGGAAGATGATACAAGATCACAAGGTCACCACATTTTATACGGCACCGACTGCCATACGTTCACTCATCAAGCTGGGTGGCGAGCTTCCTAAAAAGTACGACTTGAGCAGCCTGCGCCTACTGGGCAGTGTAGGCGAGCCAATCAATCCGGAAGCATGGATGTGGTACTACACCGTGGTTGGCCAGTCACGCTGCCCTGTCGTGGACACCTGGTGGCAAACCGAAACAGGTTGCCACATGATCTCGCCATTGCCCGGCGCTGTGCCTGCAAAGCCAGGCTCTTGCACCCTGCCGTTGCCTGGCATCATGGCCACCATCGTGAATGAAATGGGCGACGAAGTGAATGACAAGCAAGGTGGTTTTCTTGTCATCAAACGCTCCTTCCCTTCGCAAATCCGTAATATCTGGGGTGATCCGGAGCGCTACAAGAAAGCGTATTTCCCTGCTGAAATGCAGGGTGCTTATCTGGCAGGAGACTCCGCTCATCGCGACGCGGATGGTTACTACTGGATTATGGGGCGTATCGATGATGTTCTAAATGTATCCGGTCATCGTCTGGGCACCATGGAAATTGAATCTGCACTCGTTGCCAACCCCCTGGTAGCTGAAGCAGCCGTTGTTGGCAAACCGCATGATATCAAGGGTGAAGCTGTCGTTGCGTTCGTCGTGTTAAAAGGTGAACGCCCCAAAAATGCCGCCAGCAGTAAAAAAATTGCCGACGAACTGCGCAACTGGGTAGGCAAAGAAATCGGACCTATTGCCAAACCCGACGAAATTCGATTTGGAGAAAATTTGCCCAAAACCCGCTCGGGGAAAATCATGCGCCGACTGTTGCGTGCCATCGCCAAAGGTGAAGAAATCACGCAGGATGTCTCTACACTGGAAAATCCAGCCATTCTCGAACAGTTAAAAGAGGTCCTCAAATGAGGATGGATGAGTTTCGTTGGAGACTAACCTTCAGGTTATGTCGTAAACAAAATCCGGACATACTCGAGCAGCTGAAGGAAGTCATCAAATAATCAAGATGTATTAACCTTTCAAGTGCGATCAACTATCAGGGCGAATACTTGAAACCGAAAAGCACACTCAGTCAAATTCCGCTCAGTATCTGGATGCTGGGGTTTGTCAGTTTACTGATGGATATTTCTTCTGAAATGATCCATAGTCTGCTGCCCTTGTTTATGGCCACCACACTGGGGGCCAGTGCACTGACTATCGGATTGATTGAAGGAGGCGCCGAAGCCACGGCACTGATGGTGAAAGTATTCTCCGGCATGCTCAGCGACTATATGGGCAAACGCAAATGGCTGGCAGTTACCGGCTATGCGCTGGCTGCCATTACCAAACCGGTGTTTGCACTCGCCAGCAGCAACGGTGCCATTCTTGGAGCACGACTGATGGACCGCATCGGCAAGGGTATACGCGGTGCACCGCGCGATGCGCTGATCGCCGATATCGCACCGCTCCACTTGCGCGGCGCCTCATTTGGACTGAGACAGTCTCTTGATACCGTCGGCGCATTTGTAGGGCCACTCATCGCGACAGGATTAATGCTGTTATGGGCGAATGATTTTCGTGCCATTTTCTGGGTGGCGGTGATCCCGGCATTTCTTGCCGTGGCATTACTGATCTTCGGTGTAAAAGAACCCGGGCGTAGCGCAAATATAAAACCCGTCAACCCGATACAGCGGAAAAATCTTATTCGTCTGAGTGGCACGTATTGGTGGGTGGTTGCTATCGGGGCAATCTTCACCCTGGCGAGATTCAGTGAAGCCTTCCTGGTGCTAAGGGCACAGCAAAGCGGGATGACGCTTGCACTTATTCCATTAGTCATGATGTTGATGAGTCTGATCTACGCAGCATCAGCCTATCCCTTTGGCAAACTCTCGGACAATATGAGCCACATCAAACTCCTGGTGTTAGGCTTGCTGGTGTTAATCGCTGCCGACCTAGTTCTGGCCCACAGCAAACACTGGAGCATGGTACTGATAGGCGTCACCCTGTGGGGGTTGCATATGGGCATGACACAAGGATTGCTGGCCACCATGGTGGCCGATACGGCGCCGGCCGATTTACGCGGTACCGCTTATGGATTTTTTAACCTGTTGAGTGGCATTGCAATGCTCATTGCCAGCGTGCTTGCAGGCATATTGTGGGATCAACTCGGTGCAGACTTCACCTTTTATGCTGGTGCAATTTTTTGCTGTATTGCTTTACTTGTCATCAAAATAAAAAATTAATGTCGCAGGTAAACACTCAAGCATCATAAAATTCAATAATCAATGACAAGTAAACTTGATCACACATATACCAAATAAAGTATTTCAATAGTTTCACTTGACAAAATTGTACGTTTAAGCGAAAAATGCGAACCATATGAAAACAACGTTCAAGTCACTGCCAATTTGTGTCGTCACCATGCATCGAGCATGGTTCGCCTCATATTGTCTGTGCCAATTGGACTTGTCTCAATGATTTAGCTACAAACCCGCAGTTTCCAAAAGGCCACAGACTCATCACTGTGGCCTTTTTTATTTTGTTGCAATTTTAAGGAGAAAGTTATGTCCGTGCCCGCAGCTTACCTGTCCATCATCCTGATCTGGTCTACCACGCCGCTTGCCATTCAATGGAGCGCAAGCGGCAATGGTTTTCTTTTTCCGGTGATGGCGCGTATGGCGATTGGCCTGGCTATCTGTGTGGCGTTACTGTTTATTTTCAGAATCAGGATGCCATGGCACCGTGCCGCGCGTACCACCTATCTAGCTGCGGGGCTGGGCATATTGAGCACCATGCTGTGTGTATATTGGGGTGCACGTTATATTTCATCGGGCTTGATCGCCCTGCTCTTCGGCCTGACTCCGATATTCACCAGCATTGCAGCTGCGTTCTGGCTTAACGAGCGCAATTTTAGCCTCAGCAAAATCCTCGGTACCCTGCTGGGGCTGCTCGGACTGGTTGCAATATTCGGTTCCGGATTGTCACTGGGTGAACACGCAGTCGCGGGTATTCTTGTTGTGTTGCTTGCTGTCGTTTTACAATCGCTGAGTTTGGTTTGGGTAAAACGGATCGGCGCGACCATTCCGGCGATGGCGGTCACCAGTGGCGCACTTATGCTAGTGGCGCCGGCGCTACTGCTCATCTGGGAAATATTTGATGGCACGTTACCGGCACACATTGCTCAGCGTGCAAGTTGGTCGATAATTTACCTTGGTGTATTTGGCTCGGTACTGGGATTTAATTTTTACTTCTATGTCATTAAACGCATGGAAGCCGGTCAGATCGCGCTAATTACGCTGATCACACCTGTATGCGCGCTATTACTTGGGCAACTGCTGAACGGAGAACAAATCCAGACCGGAATCTGGCTTGGCGCGGCGTGTGTATTACTAGGCTTGCTGACACACCAATGGCAGATACTTTCAAGCGGAATACGGCGTGTGCGCGCGTGAAAATTGATAAGTTAATGATCGTATGCTTGCGAAGCTGAACCTTTACCTCAAAGTGTCAGTGATTCGTGATTATCAACCAGAGGGTCAATCAAAGCTTCTGCGGACTGGGGGTTTAGTTTCCAATCTTCAAGCAGCTGCGTAGCGACCTTTCTCCAGTGATCTTCACCAGCCACTGTTGCATCAACCAGTCTGGTTATATCACCGCAATCGCGCCAATGCTCATAAGCCGAGACCAACTGCGGAAACAAAGTGCGTCGTAAACCTTCCAAATTTGAAAAGTAAAAATGGATGGAGCAATTTTGCTTTCGTTTAATTAACTCTGGCAAAGTAGACAGGCAGTCAGCCAGGTTATCGCGCACAGAACGTGCAAAAAATATCACGCGTCTACTCGTAAAGGACATCAACATCTCACGCCACTGCGGCCCGAGCATAGGCTCGGCCATAGCTTCACCGATCTCGTGCAAAATCAGTACTTCGCTTTCCTGCTCGGCCATACGCTGCAGCAAGCTTGCCTTGTCTCCCTGTAATCCGTAACAATCGATGGCCGATTTTAAGGCACCATCAGCTTCGTGCACCGACCAGATTTCAATTTTCTCGGACAACCATCGCTGCAATGCATCGGTACGCAAAAACAGGGTTCCTTCGCGCAACGCGGCAGGTGATGCGGTGATGTCCCGTGCGTATTCACAGCCCGACACCCGTAACGTCAGGCCATTGATTTTTTCACTGCGAAGTAGCTGCCCCAAAAAGAAATTCGGTTTTCCCCAGCGCCCCAAACCGCCGCCGTAAACAAGGCCGTGTGTTTCAAGTACTGTATTGATGCCATGAATATCGAAAGGATCAAATTCCTGCAGCCCAATCGGTATCGGGCTGTAATCCAGCTCTTCAAGTGCTTCCCAGTACATTTCACGCTGCATCAACCAGCTACTGAGTTCAGCTTTCACCAGGGGACGTGTTGGCGGAAACTCGTGTTCCCAGATATACAGCTCGCGCATACCAAGCAGATAGTTGCACATAGACATCTCGCGCGCATGCCGGGCATCGGCGATATGGCAATTTGCCTGAACAGCTTCGATGGTTTTTTGAAAATCACGCATGTTCAACTTTCGAAAACTCACTCCATGGATATGATTCGATTATTCAGGCAACGGTCGCTTTTTCCTGACTTCACAACTGACGACGGATTGTACTATTTTTGAGTAGGGTAAATTTTCAAGGCTACCAAATTTTTTGCGCGCGGCCGTGACAAGTTTGGATACGTCGACAACCCCATCGGTGTTATCCATCTCACGCTGCAGTCCCTGCAAACCGCCATATTGAACACGCATCTCAGGGCCATGGGGCAATGGTAATGTGACATGCGTCAGTTTGAGCGCGAATGCAGAATTGTTTCGCAGCAAATCAAGCAGCTGGTTGCATTGCTCTCTATCCGCATCCACATTGCAGGCAACCATTTCACGCTCTGCGGCGTAACGTTTATTTACCTTTGAACAGGCACAATGCTGACTGAGTATCACCTTGCCAAAAGCACAGGGCTTCGGATTAACCGAGCCCAAAGCGTGCATAAAGGCAATTTCGTCCACTTGCAGCTCCTCAGTTTAGGTTTAATTAATCGTCGCCCAGTTCAGGTGCAGGCTCACGTACCTGCATCAGCAATTCCTCTGCTTGCAACTCGTTATCAGCGAATATCATCTTGACATTGCATTGCTCGCTGATCGCCAACTCGCGACGTAATACTTTGCTGCGGTCAGCACTCAGCTTGTATACTTCGTGCTGTTCAATTTTTTCGACTCTCTTCATCGGAAAATCAAAAATCTTATAAATATAGTACGGCATAACACTTCCTAACGGGATTAAATTATCGATTCAAAAAATTCAAGAGGAGCAACTCACCTCCAGGTGTCTTGCCCACTCGGGTGAAGTTGCCGCGTAACTTTCCATCTCTGGTTGATCGTCGAATGGCCTGGACAGCAAGCTTAATAACCGGTCCACCTCGGTAAAGTCGCGTTCCTTTTCTGCCTTGCTGATTGCTGTCTGTGCGAGGTAATTACGCAATATATATTTCGGATTAACCTTATCCATTTTTATTTTTCGATCATTCTCCTGACAACCTTCTGCACTCAACCGAGTAGCGTATAGAGCAGCCCATGCATCAAATGCTGTGCGATCGACAAACTGATCTCGCAATTTCATATTGTTGCCCTCCCCCGCCGAATTGAAATTGCCCAGTTCGCGGAACAGATTGGTATAGTCCAGATTGCTTGCCTGCATCATTTCCAGCAAGGGCCGGATCAACGCAAAATCTTCCAGACCGGCATAATTAATGCCCAGTTTGTTGCACATCAACTCTACATAGCGCGCGGAAAAAATATCCCCGTAAGTTTCAAGAATTTCTTCTGCCTGCTCCTGCGGTACTAACGGGCTTAAAGCCTGGGCCAGCGCGCTCAGATTCCACAGTGCTATCTGCGGCTGCTGGTCATAGGCATAACGACCACGATGGTCAGAGTGATTGCAGATATAGCCAGGATCATAGTTTTCCATAAACCCGAAAGGACCATAGTCAAATGTCAGGCCCAATATCGACATATTGTCTGTATTCATCACGCCGTGTGAAAATCCTACTGCCTGCCACTGCGCCATCAGATGTGCGGTGCGTTCCAGCACCTCTTGCAAAAACTTTGCATATTTATCTGTCACCTTGGCCAGATGAGGAAAATGTTTGGCGATTACATAATCGGCAAGCCGGGTAATTTGTTCAAACTGTTTGCGGTAATAAAACACCTCAAACGAACCAAAGCGCACGCTGGATGGAGAAATGCGCGTCACGACAGCGGCACTTTCTACCGTCTCGCGATAGACTTTTTCATCACTGCCCACGATGCAGAGCGCCCGGCTCGTTGGTATACCCAATCCATGCATCGCTTCCGAACAGAGATACTCCCGGATGCTGGAACGTAACACGGCCCGGCCATCGCCATTTCTGGAATAGGGCGTTGGCCCCGCACCCTTAAGCTGCACATCCCAGTATTCACCCGCCTGATTGTTTATCTCACCCAGAAGGATGGCACGCCCGTCACCCAGCTGCTGAACGTATTGCCCGAACTGGTGACCGGAATACAACATCGCCAGTGGTTCGCTGCCGGGAAGCAAACGGTTACCGATAAAATATTGAGCAAACTCCTCTCGCTCTGACTCTGTCTCTGACAAGTCTATTAGCCGTGCGGCACTCGTATTAAAACTGACCAGATAAGGCCGCGACAAAGGAGTCGGCTTTATACTGCTGTGAAAAGTTGCAGGAAGACGTGCAAAGGTATTATCGAAATTCAGCTGCTCAAGTTGTTTCATCGCAAATTTGCTTACTCATTTACTCGCGCCGGTAAATTGGCGCAGTATGTATTGAGCGCTTTAAACGCAACCGGTAGGCTTGGGCATGCCACCGTATTTTGTTATTGGCTTCATAGGGCCGGTCATCCATAACTCGAAAACTTCTTTCTGATCTTCACCCACATACTTGGCGAATTTTCGGATAGGCGGAACAGAACCAAACTCTTCAAAATATTCGCGGGCCTTCATGATCTGTTCCCATTTTTTGTCGCTTAACTCATAAGCATCCGCCTCAGCCATCGCGCGGCCAATTTCTTCTGTCCAGTCACTCATATCGACGAGATATCCGTCTCCATCACGTTTTGGAAGCTCCATTTCTTAACCTTTCTTACCAGTTCAAACTGGCACTCTATTTATTAGCACACACCCACCCCAAACAGGATGGAAACCAAAGCAAGTACTGACATTAAAACTTAACATAGTAATTTAGTCAAGTATTAATTGACTATAGTTAACCTGATGATTATCTACAAAAGTTGTTACAGAATAAAAAAATGTAATAATGAAGGGTGATATAGAAGGAATTCGCTTTCCCGCAACTGAACCAATCTTATTTATATCTGCCTGATGCACACTACCAATGCAAAAGCATTACTTATCTTACCGGAACTACTGCATGAAACTTACGTTTTTATTTTTATTTTCCAACTTCATTGCGGCAAGCTGGATACCGTCCGTGCAAGCAGCAAATCTGCCATTCGTCAAAGACTTTACTGTTGAAGC